>JABDBT010000001.1 GCA_013288465.1 Bacteroidota bacterium
TTTTGGTGGAATGCTGTGTTTCCTTGTTTGCTGAATGTTTTTATGTAAATTCGTACTATTAAAAGGGATATTTATGGAACTTATAATTGATTTTGATAAAATTAAAGACCCCTCTAAACGGGAGTGGTTAATTAATTCGCTGAAGTTAATGCAAATTGGGTTTCAGACAATGGAAAAGCCACAAACCCTTACGCAATATAACAAGGATCTTGAAAAAGGAGATGCTGAAATTGAAGGCGGCGAATTTATAACAGCTACGGATTTGAAAGCTGAAGTGGGTAAATGGTAGTTGTATGGAGCAATAGTGTCAAAGCTGAATTAAGAAAGGCCTTTGAATATATTGCTTTGGATTCGTTGCAAAATGCACAAATGGTTATTGATACCCTAATCGATATGACCATGGATTTGCCGGAAAATCCTGGAAAACACTCCTTAGATAAATTTAAAAAAAGCAATGATGGTACTTGGCGGGCTTTTGAAAAGCATCATTACCGTATTTCTTATCGTATCCTAAAAAATCAAATCCGCATTATTCGTATGCGTCATACCAGCAAGTCGCCTCTTACTTATTAAATGGCCGCGCCGCCAAAAGTGACGAAGGGCTATCAACTTGTGGAAGTTATACGACAATAAAAGCTTGTTTTTACCTTGATTCGCATAAACATATAATAGCAATAAGCTAAACCCTTATCACCTGCCAATTATCCATCTCGCCCTCGTCTTATTAATGAGCGTAACCAACGTAAAGGTTATGGCATAAACAATGGTAAAACGTACAATTAAATACAACCAGAACTTTCCGTACGAAAAATGCCCAACGCCAAACCGGGAGGTTAAAAATATCATGGGCAACAATAGCGAAACCAGTATATAATGAATAAGATAAATGCCGTAAGTGGTTTCGCGTGGTTTTAAGAAACTGATAAAGTTAAAATCTTTGATCTTGAGCAATAAAAAGAAGAAACTCATGGAGTATAAAATATTACTTGGCCGCAATGAATTATAAGGATCGGCACTGTGTAATTTTTCCAGCAAAAAAGTTTCATTCATGCCCAATACCAGCGTTATAGCAGATAGTGCTACCCATAATAAAATGGGTGTTTTTTTAAGCCACAGCTCAATGCTTTTTAAGTGGTGGTTAAACTGTACGCCCAGCCATAAAAAAAATACAAACCCAAATATGGCGGTGGAGTGTTTTGGCTCAATCCATTCATAATATATATTAACTGTATAAAGCAGGGTAAACAAAAACAACGCGCCGCCCAGCCAGTAGGAGTAGAGGTAACGTTTAAAAACGAGTAAAATAGCTATGCAGATCAAAAAATTGGGTATAAACCAAAAGCTGGTGTACAGGTAAATTGTTTTTAAATAATCAAGCACAACAAAGCCGTAGTGCGGCGTAATTTTTCCAGTGTTAAATTTGCAGGCACAGATAACATCATTTAAAACGATCATGACACAAAATAACAGCGACCAAAACAGCCAGGGGGCAATGGTATTATCAATACGCCTTTTTAAATACTGAACAGGAGAGTAAACTGTGAACTTTTCGCCTATGAGAAACCCGGCCAACAAGAAAAAGGCTATGGTGCCAAATTTTATAAACTGCATAACGGCGGCATAAGTTAAAATGCTAAGCTTATCGGCAGGGTGATAGGTATAACTATCAAAGGCAAAGCAATGTTCCATAACAATGCTGATGATAGCCAGGCACCTGATGGCATCTATAAAATTATAATTCTTCTTTGCCGGGGTCTCATTAACTAAATTTTGCATAGGCATTAAAAGGTAACTATACCGGCCATCCTGTTTATTAACAGCAATGCACAGTAAGTTAAACCTGTTTTGATTAAGATAAACAGTGAAAAAATTAGTCTTAAACTTTCTTAGGGGAGTATATATGCTTCAATAAAAGGAGGCACAAATAGCTTAAAACATAAAACCACCAATATTGGCGGCCTTATGTTAGTATGACTAATAAATTTTGAAAAGGATTAATTTGGGAAATTAAAATTTAAATCCTAAGCCTAATTGTAAAACCTGGTTGCTATAACCCGGTACATACAGATTTCCGTTAGCGTTTGATTGATTTAAGTCGATAGTATATTTGGCATGTATGTCAATGGTGCGGCTTACATCAAACCCGAACCCAACTACTGCATCTAAATTTGTTTTATCGACATTAGTAGAAGCATAAAATTGTTTATTGCTTTCATTAAAACCGGCCGAAAAACTATTTGAAGTTGCTGCTAAAAAAGAAACTTGCGGGCCTAAATAAAAATTAACCAAACCTGCCACTTTAAACTTAGCCAATAACGGAACGTCAATATATTGGGTGCGTTGTGTAAAATTACCGTTAGGGGTTTCGGCCGAATAACCTTTTTGCGAGTATAAAGCTTCTGCCTGCAATGAGAATGGATAAACAACCGGCAACTCAAATGTTAAACCTGCTGTAAGCCCGGTTAACGAACCCGTATTGAAATTGGAACTTGAATTGCCAATTGAGTTTGAAACATTTACGCTTGCTTCAAAACCTACTTTTGGTTCGTAAAAGTTAGTGCTGTTATAATCACTAAGCGGACCGTAAATATTGCGTTGTGCGCTTACTGTGCCGGCAAATAGCAAGCCCAGTGCTAAAAGTAAAATGTTTTTCATAAGTAGATAAACGTTTGTTTCTTAAATAGTTAAACAGGAAACCTGCTCTCAATAACTATTCAATTACTTTGTTATACGGTATCCATTTTAAATAGGTTTCATAAAATCACACATTTTTAATATAAATTTGATTTTATGCTACCAACCGTAAAATATTTACAAATTGCCACACTTATTTTTTTGAATTGTATTGTAATACAGGCCTTTGCGCAAAAGGATAGTTATGTTCAAACAATAGGGCAACAAAACCATTGGGTCGATTCGGTTTTTAATAAAATGAACCGGCGACAAAAAATAGCGCAATTATTTTTTGTGCGTGCGCACACCAATAAAGGGCAGCGTTATGAAGATTCGGTTGCTGAGGTTATCCGCGACCAGCAGATAGGCGGGCTTGTATTTTTCCAGGGTGGGCCGGTGCGCCAGGCCGACCTGATAAACCGCTATCAAAAAATAGCGCATACACCCTTGTTAATTGCCATGGATGGCGAGTGGGGCATAGGTATGCGTTTAGATTCGACCATATCCTACCCTTACCAGATGACCCTGGGCGCCATACAGGATAATACGCTGATCTATAAAATGGGACAGCAGGTGGCTTATGATTTTAAACGGCTTGGCATGCAAATGAATTTTGGGCCGGATATGGATGTGAACAACAATCCCAACAATCCTGTTATCAACTACCGCTCATTTGGCGATAATAAATATAATGTGGCCGAAAAGGGGATCGCCTATCTTAAAGGTATGCAGGATGCCGGGCTTTTAACCACCGCCAAACACTTTCCCGGCCATGGCGATACTAATGTCGATTCGCACTTTGACCTGCCATTATTACCCTTTACCCGTGAGCGATTAGATACTTTAGAAGAATATCCTTTTAGGGAGGCCATAAAGGCGGGTATCAGCGGTATAATGATAGCCCACATGGATATACCCGCGTTAGATAACACGAAGAATTTACCATCAACCTTGTCGCGAAAAATAGTGACAGGTGTTTTAAAAGACTCGTTAGGCTTTAAGGGCCTTGTGGTATCGGATGCGATGGAAATGAAAGCGGTAACCAAGTATTTCCCGGATGGAGAGGCAGAGGTAAAAGCATTTTTAGCCGGCAATGATATTATCGAGCTGTCAGACAATTCGGAAAAAGCCATACTAGGGATCAGAAAAGCTATACGTAAGGGACAAATATCAACGGAAGAGTTTGAAGCGCGGGTTAAAAAGATATTGGCAGCCAAATATTGGGCGGGCTTAGCTAAGGTGAAGGAGGTTTCAACCGTGCGTTTGGATGAAGACCTGAACCGCCCTGCCGCTGTAGCACTGGTTCAGCAGTTAAGCGATGCCGCTGTAACGGTATTGAAGGGCAACACCTCGTCAGTGCAACTCGATCCGTTTTTAAAAACAGCTATTGTGAGCATTGGTGTTGATGAGCATACGCTTTTCCAGGCCGAACTGTGTAAATGGTATCCGTATAGCAGGTTGTTTATTGTGAATAAGAACACGCCGATTGCCCGGTTAAATCAATTGCTGGAAGCATTGAAGCAGTACGACCAGGTTTTTATTGGCATACATGATACCCGCCTGCGCCCGCAAAGTAAACTGGACTATAGCGGCGAAGTGAAACAATTTATTACCGACCTGGTGCAACATCAAAATACGGTGACCTGTGTTTTTGCTAATCCTTATACCATTGCTACGCTGCCCGGCATCGAAAAAAGCGGGGCAATTATTGCCTGCTACCAAATGAGCGACGAGATGCAGCGCGCGGCAGTAAAGGTGATTACCAGGCGACTGGACGCGACCGGAAAGCTACCCGTACGGGTTAACGCATTTTTCCCGAATGGGATGGGGATTGGATTGTAACTTGTCTGAACCGCTGATTAAGCAGATTATTGGATTTCGCTGATTGTAACGCAATGAGGTTACATTCTTAAACGCAGCGAAACAGAGCGGCCAAGGGCCTGTATTAATTCAGGGTCGAGGGATTTTTCGTCCTTTTGCACCCATACTTTCTTGTCGTCTTTTATGATTTCTACCTTTTCTCCGTCCAAAACTATCTCTAATTCGGTAGTGTGCTGATTAATAAGGTTGGAGTTAAGTATCTGGTAAACATAGTCCTTATCATTAAATGTTATCCTTAGCGGTAATCCCATAGTCTCAATCTTCGGTGGTAAAGATAACGGTTATGGGTATCATTACCGCTTTATTAATTGTTAAATAATGTTAGGCTTTAAAATTTGGGGTGATTATTGTAAATTTGGATAGGGGTTTATAAAAGATTTATGAATAATTTTTTGGAAAGAATTACAATAGATACAAACGTGTGCTACGGCAAAGCATGTATCCGTCACATGCGCTGGCCTGTGGAGGTAATTATTGATTTAATAGCTTCGGGGATGTCATTTGATAGCATTATAGTCGACCACCCGGAATTGGAGAAAGAGGATATTCTGGCATCTTTAATATATACCACAGTTTAGATTTGACAACTTTTTAAAAGTTGTCAAATCTTGATAGTTTTTAACCACTCCAAATCATCTTTATCCGCTTGTTCCTGCGAAATTAGCCTGTCGGCTTTAATATCTTCATCACTAAGTTTTAGCATTTGAATTTGTTCTTCGGCATTTTAATATACAAATTATAGCTGCTACATTAATTAGCCAGTGTTTTTTGTAGTTTTACTTTATTTCGCTATGCAAAACTCCACCCCCAACAAATACAACCTAAAATTCCAGGAAGCCTTAGCCGGGTTAAACCCCGAGCAGTTGGCCGCCGTTAATAAAATGGATGGCCCGGTGCTGGTGGTAGCCGGGCCGGGCACGGGGAAAACGCAGATATTAGCTGCCCGCATTGGTAAAATTTTAACCGATACCGATGCCCGCCCTAACGAAATTTTATGCTTAACCTATACCGATGCCGGGGCGGTGGCCATGCGCAAGCGGCTGTTCGAGTTTATTGGCCCCGATGCTTACCGCATTAATATTTATACTTTCCATGCGTTTTGTAACGAGGTTATACAGGAAAACCTGGAGTATTTTGGTAAGCTGAATTTGGAGGCTTTGTCTGATCTTGAATCGGCGATGCTGTTTAGGGAGTTGGTGGATGAGTTTCCGAACGACCATTTGCTGAAGCGCTTTACCGGTGAGATCTACTTTGACGCGCCACGGTTGAAAAGCCTGTTTTCGACCATGAAAAGCGAAGGCTGGAATGAGGCGATAATGGAAAACGCGGTAAAGGAATATTTAGATGACCTGCCCAACCGTGAAGAATTTATTTACAAAAAGGCAAACGCCAAAGCCGGTGTAAAGGCCGGCGACCTTAAGCAAAAGGATATTGATAAGGCTACCGACCTGATGAAAAAGCTGCTGGCGGCAGTAGGCGAGTACCAGAACTTTGATAAAAAAATGAAAGAGCGCGGCCGCTATGATTATGACGACATGATCATTTGGGTACTTAACGCCTTCCGCCAAAATGAGGAGATATTGCGCCGTTACCAGGAACGTTACCAGTATATTTTGGTGGATGAGTTCCAGGATACCAGCGGGTCGCAAAACGAGTTGTTGAAGTTTTTATTAAGCTATTGGGACACGCCCAACGTGTTTGTGGTGGGCGATGATGATCAGTCTATCTTCAAGTTCCAGGGCGCCAACATGAAGAACATATTGGATTTTGCCAATGACTATGTAAATGTGTTATCGACCGTGGTATTGAAGCATAATTACCGGTCAAACCAGTCTATTTTAGATATT
Organism: Bacteroidota bacterium; assembly: GCA_013288465.1. The sequence goes on from JABDBT010000001.1 coordinate 6,402, forward strand.
TCAAAAGCCCTCATTAATAATAATAAAGAGCGGTTAACGGCACAGTTAGCGCTGGATAAAAACCTGCGGTCGTCGCACGCGCGGTTTGCCGAAGCAATTGTTGAACCGGTAATACGCGAGTATGAAAACCCCGGGCAGGAAATGGTGGATGTGGCCATGCAAATTAAAAATTTAGTGGCAGGCGGCATCGCACCGGGCGAAATAGCGGTAATTTACCGTAACCACAGCCAGGTAGAGGAGCTACTGCACTTTTTAGAAACGCAAAAAATTGCGGTAAATACCCGCCGGAAGATCGATATCCTTACCATACCTTTTGGCGAAAAGATCATCAATATACTGCGTTACCTGGCTATGGAGCTTGATTCGCCTTATAGTGGCGATGAGTTGTTGTTTGAGATCATGCACTATGATTTTTTCAAAATAGCGCCTATTGAAATTGCCAAGGCGAGCATCGCGGTAGCAAAAGATAATTATGCTACTGCCGCCAATAATCAGCCTAAAACATCATTGCGCCGTTACATTAATGATATGCGCACCAAAGCACAGCCCGGCTTGTTTGATGACCAGCAAAATGTGGAGATGAAATACCTGGTTAGCAATATCGACTACCTGTTAACCGACGCGGTAAGTGTTACCCTGCAACAGCTTTTTCAGCAGGTTATTGCTAAAATGGGTATCCTGCGGTACATTATGCAGCAGCCCGATAAGGGCACTTTTATGCAGATACTCACCAATTTCTTCGACTTTTTGAAGGATGAAAGCCGCAAACGCCCGGATATTAAACTTGCTGATCTGTTAGCAACCATTGAACTGATGAAAAAGAATAGCATCCGGCTGGACCTTAACCAGGTCATATTTTCGGATAATGGCGTCAACTTTTTCACCGCGCATGGCTCAAAAGGGCAGGAGTTTGAGCACGTGTTTTTTATAGGCTGCGATAAGAAAACATGGGACAGCAAAGGCCGAAACAACGGTTTTAGCTACCCCGATACGCTAACCCAGGCATCGGCCGATGATGATGCACAGAAGGAAGAATCAAGACGGCTGTTTTATGTGGCCGTTACGCGGGCCAAGCAATACTTAATGATATCCTACGCCAATAAAGATAAAAAAGGCAAGGAGCAGGAAGCCTCGCAATTTATAGGGGAGATACTGGCGGATACCAATATGGTGATAGCTCATCCCCATGTGAGCGAAGACAATATGCTGGAATTTTATGCCACCCAGTTTAATGAAGAAGATAAGCCTAAAATTGAATTGCTCGATCATAATTATATCAGCAGGTTATTGCAAAATTATACCCTGTCGGTTACCCATTTGAGCAATTATTTAGATTGCCCGCTGCGGTTTTATTTTCAGTGTTTAATAAGAGTGCCATCGGGCAAAAGCCCTTCGGCTACGTTTGGGCAGGCGGTGCATTGGGCTTTAAATAAAGCATTCAGAAGGTTGAAGGACAACGACGAAGAGTTTATATCAACCACTGAGTTTATGAAAGAGTTTAGGTGGTATATGTACCGTAACCGCGATTCGTTCACCAAAGCCGAATTTAAGCTACGGGTTGATTATGGCGAAAAGATACTGCCGGTTTATTACGAACAAAACATAACCCGCTGGAACAAAATTGCCTTAACCGAACGCAGTATAAAAAACATTGAGATTGACGGCGTACCGGCAAAAGGCAATTTGGATAAGATAGAATTTGAAGGCAAACAGGTAACCGTGGTTGACTATAAAACCGGGAAGCTCAAAAACGCGCTGGATAAACTAAAACGCCCAACTGATGATAAGCCCAACGGCGGCGATTACTGGAGGCAGGCGGTGTTTTATAAACTACTGATAGATAATGACCCAAGTAACGACTGGGAGGTAGTAAGTACCATATTTGACTTTGTTGAACCCATAAACGAAGGCGAATATCATAAAGAAAAAATAGTAATAACCCCCGAAGATACTGCCGTAGTAACCGAACAGGTAACAACCGTTTACCAAAAAATTATGGCGCATGATTTTAATACCGGTTGCGGTAAAAAAGATTGCGATTGGTGCCATTTTGTACGCAGCAATTTTAAGCAGGCCGATAATGTAATGCAGATGGAAGAGGATATGGATAGTTAATAGTATAGACGGTGCCGGGAGGGGGACATTAGCCAAACATTGAAGACTGCATGATAGCCCTATATATACAAATCAGGTTAAATAATTAACTTAGCCTATAAATCAAGATAATTACAAGTATGAGTTTCTTTTATTTTTTAGCTGCATTTTTATTAGCCAGGCGTTTAAATAATTTATTGATCGACCCCGAACTGAAACTCAAATGGAAGAACATCCTCTCTTATGCAAGTTGGGCAGTAGTGTTCTTATTTGTTGCAACTGAATCTTCAACGCATAGTTGGGATAGTGAGTTTAACGGGATGGCGGCCGACTTTGTGGGCAGTTTCACTTTGTTAGGGATGCTGCTCTACATCAATAAGCAGCCTGATTTTAATCCCTACCGTTTTTATACGCAGGCGCATTTCCCTTTAGTTGCGGCCGGGCTTATAAGCAGCATTGCGCAATTAATAGCCCCCGTGTTTTATGAAAAATATGAGCAGTTTTTTGTTTACGCGGTACTTGGGGCGTTTGTATGGATCTTTGCCCGATGGATAGGCTCAAAAAAGCAACGCGAAGAATTAAAAAAAGTAAACGAACGCAATACCCAATTAGATACGCTGGTAGCGCAACGCACCGCCGAGCTAACCCAGCAAAAAAACGAATTAGAGAATACCGTAAAACTGCTGCAAGCCACCCAGGCGCAACTGATACAGCAGGAAAAATTGGCTTCATTGGGCGAGTTAACGGCGGGTATAGCGCATGAGATTCAAAACCCTTTAAACTTTGTAAACAACTTCTCGGATGTGAGTATAGAGCTTATTGATGAAATGGAGGAGGAGCTGAATAAAGGCGATAAAGATGAAGCTATGGCGATAGCAAATGATATTAAGCAAAACCTGGAGAAGATAATACACCACGGCAAACGGGCCGATGCTATTGTTAAAAATATGCTGCAGCACTCGCGCAGCAACTCGGGCGAAAAGCAGCCTACGGATATTAACGCGCTGGCCGATGAATACCTGCGGCTAAGCTATCATGGTTTAAGGGCTAAGGATAAAATGTTTAACTCGGCTATGGTTACCACGCTTGATGCTGCCCTGCCAAAAGTAAATGTGATACCGCAGGATATTGGCCGGGTACTGCTTAACTTATTTAATAATGCTTTTTATGCGGTACAGCAGCGGCATAACCAGGAAGGCGATAGCTATAAGCCCGAGGTAAAGGTAAGTACTGCCGTAAAGGGGAAATTTATCGAAGTTAGGGTGACTGATAACGGAACTGGCATACCCGATACGGTGAAGGACAAAATATTGCAGCCATTTTTTACAACAAAGCCTACGGGCGAGGGAACGGGGCTGGGCTTATCGCTCAGTTATGATATCGTAGTAAAAGGACATGGGGGCACGCTTAAAATTGACAGCAAAGAAGGCCAATACACAGAATTTACAATATTAATACCCGCATAAAATTAAAAAATTGATAGATTTAGCAATATGAAAATACTGGTAGTTGATGACGAAGCGGATGTGCAACCGCTTTTTATACAACGTTTTAGAAAAGAAATACGCGACCATGAACTGGAGTTTGACTTTGCCCTTTCGGGCGAGGAGGCGCTCGATTATTTAAAAGAAAAACACTCGGAGGTGGTATTGATACTTTCGGATATTAATATGCCGGGCATGAGCGGTATTGAGTTGCTGTCGAAAATACGGCATGACTATGACGCGCCGCCGCCCGTAGTAATGATGATAACCGCCTATGGCGATGAAGAAAATCACCGCCAGGCCATGCAAAACGGCGCGAATGATTTTTTAACAAAACCGCTTGATTTTGCTTTGCTGAAAGAAAAACTTAAAACACTGATACACTAATGGCCAAAATATTAGTAGTTGATGATGAGGCTGACCTGGAATTGCTGGTAAAACAAAAGTTTCGCCGCAAAATAAGGGAGAATATTTATGAATTTGTTTTCGCGCAAAATGGCGAGGAAGCATTGTTGAAGGTGAAAGAACACCCCGACCTCGATATTATATTGAGCGATATTAATATGCCGGTTATGGACGGGCTTACTTTGCTTAGCCGCTTGCCCGAAGCTAACCCTATGCTCAAAGCGGTAGTGGTTTCGGCCTACGGCGATATGCAGAATATACGTACGGCCATGAACCGCGGCGCGTTTGACTTTATAATGAAGCCTGTTGATTTTGAGGACCTGGACGTAACTATGGAAAAAACCATATTGCATGTTAAACAACTACAGGAAACCATTAAAGCCATAAAGGAAAACAACATCCTCAAAATGTATGTGGATGAGAACGTGCTGAACTTTATGACCCATAAAGAGTTTGAAAGCAGCCTCATGAAAAACGAACTGCTGGACGCTACCGTAATGTTTGTTGATGTTTGCGGGTTTACCGCCATAACCGAGCAGGTGCCTGCAAATACCGTGGTTAATTTATTGAATGGCTTGTTTGATAAAATTGTAAAAGAGGTAATTGCGCAGGATGGCGACGTAGATAAATTTATGGGCGACGCCGTAATGGCCGTTTTTAGGGGCGATTATCATTTAGACCGTGCTATTGACGCGGCGCTGGCTATAAAAGAACAGATAAGTAAGTCGGAAGATATTAAAGCCGGCGACCTGGTGTTTAAGCCGGAGGTATCAGTCGGCATTAACTCGGGCGAAATGGTATCAGGCAATATTGGCTCGGCCTCATTAAAACGACTGGATTACACCGTGATTGGCGACGTGGTTAATTCGGCACAGCGCTTACAGTCCGCAGCCAAACCCGGGCAGATCATTATTAACGAAGAAACCTATAATAAAGCCAAAGAATCCTTCAGCTGCGAAAAAATTGGCGAAGTAAACCTGAAAAACAAAGCCAAACCGGTTACTATTTACCAGGTGCTGGAGTAAGCAACGTAGTTGTTATTGCCAGGAGTGGGGCGGCAGGCGGGTAAGGGTGGCGAAGCAAATTGTGTTCAACACCAAACGTTCCTATGGAACGTAAAAACAACTTTTCCTGTATTTTCTACCAACCAAACGTCACGATGTGACGAAGGGACATTGCGTTCCATCGGAACGCCTCGTCGGTAGAACCAAATTTAGAACACCAGGCAAGAGCGTTCCGTAGGAACGTTTGGTGCGATGTGGCAATTTATATTGTTGAAATATGCTTAACTAAATACCGTATTTGGTTAGACTAATAGCTTTGCAAGTTTGGCTAAAGCCCAGCTTATTTATACTCTTTTAACCGTTGGCTGAAGCCAAACGGCAATGAATTTCCTATCATTGCCGTCCCACTTTATGGGGCGGATAAAAATAAACAGGTACAAAAGGGCTTTAGCCAAATAAACGCTCGCTTAGCGACAATTTGAAATGCCCTCTGTAGGCCTTAATATGCAAAATTTTGCTTATATTTGATAGTGCAGGTAACATCGGCACCGCTGCCCGCCTGGCGGATTTGTGGCCGGCTTCCTTCCAAATAAAATGTATTAAAAAAAATTTCATTTTTGATATAAATCATTAATATACAGCTAATTAATGATTTTTTAACCTGCGTTTATAGCTGTATTGTGCAGTTTTATGCAGTTATTCGAGGTTTTCCGCAGGAATTTTGCAGTTTTGTGGTGGTAATTTGCAGTTTTAAGCTGCAAACAAATGCATCGGAGCCTGAAAAACTATCTTTATAATTTCAATAATAACATAACATGAATATCCAACAAACATTTATCCATAAGCTAACCGCTATTGCTTGCGCGTTTATTTTGACTATCGGCCTGTCGGCAACCGCTCAATCCCTAAAATATGTTTCAGGCAATAACAGTTGGAACCCCGATTCATTAGGAAATCACCGGGCGGTAGTTATGGTACCCGCAAACGGCCCGGTAAGTAAAGCATGGATAGAATGGCGCCGCCGCGATGACCCGGCAGGTAAAGAGGTGATTGTTGTTGATGCCAAAACCAATAAACGGGTGTTGAATGTTAAAGTTGAAAACGTATCGCGCGAAAGCGGCACTATTTACTTTGAGCCAACATCGGGCGCGGGTAAATATTATATTTATGATATGCCTTACAAGGTAACCGCGCGGTCAAACTATCCAAAAGCGGTGTACTATAAAATGAAGGAAACAGCTTCGGCCGATTGGCTGGGCAAAACCGGGCATTATTCAACGGCGAAGGTTTTATACCTCGAATCGGTAAACGCCATGAATAGCTTTTACCCCATGGAAGTGATAGCTACCCAGCAGGAAACACAAAACTTGCTAAAGGCTAATACCGCCAAAACCTACCTTGTTTTTACCGAGGACAGGCTGCACCCTACAAAAATGCCGCATGACCTGCCGCAGCGATGGATACAAAAAGGTATTACCGATAAATTTACCGACGCGGCATTAAAGGGCGAAAACTTTAGCTACCAGTTAGGTATATACCCGGTTAAAGAAAACCTTAATAACGTAAAACTGGTATTCAGCGATTTGAAAGATGGCAGCGGGCATAGTATCCCTTCATCGGTTATGTCATGTTTAAATACTGATGGTACAAAATATGATGGTGCGCCTTTGCATATTACCGTTAACGTAAATAAAGGCGATATACAAGCGTTATGGTGTTTGGTGAATATCCCTGCCAAAACTTTTGCCGGCGCTTATACCGGCACCGTAACCGTAAAGCCCGAAAATGCAGCGCCAACGGTTATTAAACTTGCTATAACAGTGAAAAACGAGGTAGCTATAAATGGCGGTGTAAATGAGCCCTGGAAACAAACCCGCTTAACGTGGTTAAACTCTACCCTGGCGCAAAAAAATGATGTCATAAAGCCTTATACCGCTTTAAAAGTAGATAGAACGACCATTAGCCTACTTGGCCGGAAAGTAACCCTTAACAAAACCGGTTTCCCCGAGCAAATTCAAACATTTTTTACGCCTGAAATGACCGAAACAACCGGTACGCCTAAAAACATATTGGGCGAGAATATTCATTTCCACGTTATCAACGCAGCTACACATAAGGATATCGCCTTTAAAAGCACGGGTCTAAACTTCACCGAAAAAACACCGGGTACCGTAAAATGGACGGCAAGCAATACCTCCGAGTTTTTAAACATGGATGTGGATGCCAGGATAGAATTTGATGGCTATCTGTATTACACGGTTAAAATAACCGCGTTAAAAGATGTGAACCTTGACGACATTAAACTGCATATCCCATTTGATAAAAACGCATCCAAATACCTGATGGGCTTAGGGCAAAAGGGCGGCTTGCGGCCCGATACCGTAAAATGGAAATGGGATGTAGTCAACAAAAACCAGGATGGCGCATGGATTGGCGAAGTAAATGCCGGGCTGCAATACTCCCTGCGCGATGAAAATTATGTGCGCCCGCTTAATACTAACTTTTACCTGCAGAAACCATTGTTATTGCCAACATCATGGGGCAATAGCGGCAAGGGTGGTATAACCATAGCCGTAAAAGGCAAAACCATGCTTTCTGAAAACTACAGCGGCGCCCGGATGATGAAAAAAGGCGATGTACTGTACTATAACTTTAGCTTGCTGGTTACGCCGTTCCATACGCTGAATACCGATTTTCAGTGGGCCACCCGGTTTTATCATAAATATAATAACCTCGATACCATAAAAGCCACCGGCGCTACGGTTGTGAATATCCACCATGGCACGCCAATTAACCCTTATATCAACTACCCGTTCATTGCGCATAATGCTATGAAGAGTTATATTGATTCGGCACACCGGTTGGGGTTAAAGGTTAAGATATACAATACCGTGCGCGAACTATCCAACAGCGCTTATGAAACTTTCCCGATGCGTAGTTTGGGGCATGAGATCTATTCAACCGGCAATGGTGGCGGTTACTCATGGTTGCAGGAACACGTAGGCGATGATTATATAGCGGCCTGGTATGTGCCCGAAGTGAAGGATGCTGCCATTGTTAACAGCGGCATGAGCCGCTGGCATAATTATTATGTGGAGGGTATGAACTGGCTGGTGCAAAATGTAGGCATTGATGGCATTTACCTGGATGATGTGGCCTTTGACCGCATTACCATGAAACGCGTAAAACGTGTGCTGACACAAAACGGTCACCCCGGCATTATCGACCTGCACTCGGCCAACCAATACAATAAAAGCGATGGCTTTAACAATAGCGCCGACCTGTATATGGAAAACTTCCCTTATATAAACAGGTTATGGTTTGGCGAGTATTTTGATTACGAAAAGAACAACCCCGATTTCTTTTTAACCGAAGTATCAGGCATCCCGTTTGGTTTAATGGGCGAAATGCTGCAAGGCGGCGGTAACCCGTGGCGCGGAATGGTATATGGCATGACCAACCGTATGCCCTGGAGCGATAATGCCGACCCGCGTCCGATATGGAAAGCATGGGATAATTTTGGTATGCAGGGCACTAAAATGATTGGCTATTGGGTTGATAATAACCCGGTAAAAACAAGCGACAGCAAAGTATTGGCAACGGTTTATAAAAAGAATAAAAAAGCAATGGTAGCCATTGCCAGCTGGGCCGGTGATGATACCCGTATCCATTTAAATATCGACTGGAAAGCGCTAAATATCGATCCTGCCAAAGCAACTATAACTGCCCCGGCAATCAAAAACTTCCAGGAAGCCAGGAAGTTTGGAGTTAATGATGAGATCATGGTGCCTAAAGGAAAAGGCTGGTTGTTGATTATTGAATAATGAACACCGAATGCTGAATATCGAATACTGAAGTGATTAAGTATAATTCAGAAAAAATAACGATTAAAATATGACCAACACCCCGTTTAATAACGACGAAGAGGGAAATCTACGGATGGAAAACGAATTGCTGCGATTAAAGTTAATAGCAGAGTTGGGCGGGGCGCCAAATACTATTGAAGGCTTTGACCCTGCAATTGAAAACGAGTTTTTGAAAAATATATTGGCGTTTGAACGTAATCATGCTAACTCGAAACGCATTAAGCTATATGAGAAGTTAGGGAGGCCTGATTTTAAAAGAGCGGATGAATTGAATGAAGGTTCAATAGCCACTGCCTTGCAGGAAATAACAGACCTATTGCTTCAAAAAAACATGACGGTTGATTTTAGCGGCGAATATGATGATCGCACTAAATATCATTTTATTACCGAAGAGTTATTTGATTACGAAGTGGATGATCTTGTGATTAAGGGTATGATGACCCATTTTGACTACGAAGAATTTCATCCCAATCATAAACTGGATATTGAGCGCAGGGCCATAAATTTTTTGGAAGAATGGTTTAGCCAAAGCCTTAACGAAAGGAGTTGGGAGCTGGCTTCGGGCTTTGTATTGCCAAATGGAACAGTATTGGATAAAAGCAAAGTTGTGGCGCAATTCAAAAATATTTTTAATGCTTATACGGCTTTTACAGACGAGGAGTATTTTATAGAAGATATTGGCTTCAAATTACAGGAAGATTTTGGTTTAGGACATGCTGAAGGCACTGTAAAATACAACGCAGTTTTAGAAAACGGGGATGTTATAACTTTTGAAGGCCTGTTTAAATTATACCTGTCGTTTGAAGAAGATTGGTGGAGTATCTTTCATATCGTATTTCCCGGCTTTGAATATTAGACGAAACGGTATTCGATATTTTCTTTCCTTACGGGTCAAGCGGCTCAATCGCATTGATCTGCATTGCTTCCCAAACCGGGTAAAACTCCTGTTCGGTAGCTGATAAACGCGCGCCTAATTTATAGGGGACGCATTTCAATTCCTTTAAACACCTGCCGCCCATATCGCTTATATAAGCGCTTTGCGAACGATCAGTAACCACAACTGCTGCTTTATTAGTTGGCAGGTGATATTGGTAAATCAGCCTGACCGCGTTGCGCATATTGGTGGTGGTATGCCGGGCATGCGGTTCCATAATGATAGCGCTTTCGGGTATGTTGAGTTGCTGTATCAAATAACGCTTCATTTCTTCGGCCTCGCAGTATTTGGTTTTATAAGGATGCACCTTACCGCCCGATACCATAATGAATGGCGCAGCCCTCTTTAAATACTGGACGGCTGCCAGCCTGCATCGTAACCTGCCGTCGGCTGCAATCTGCATACCGCTTTCCTCAGGGCCTTCTCCCGGCACCATAATGAGTGTGTATTTATAGCTGGCCCAATTAATGGTTTTGGCCTTTGTTAGTGCAGCTTTATTCACAGTGTTAGCCATTGGCTCGTAGCTGGCCGCGTCGTTACGGTCATTCAGGTCTAAAAATAGTAATGCGGCTTTCATGGAAGGGACGAAGAACAAACGGTTATCTTCTATCTCATCCACTAAGGTAGCTGTGGCATTATAAACCAGGTCTTTATAAACTTTATCATGGACCTTAAAATCAATAGAATCTATGGAAGGGTAGTTGGGCTTTTGGCCTTCGGCATAAACAGCCAGGGTATGATTTATACCTTCGGCATCCTGCTCCCAGGCTTTGATCAGCATTTCTTTCGGCCCCAGCTTTTCGTACAAGTTATATGCACCCGAAGGTATAAGCTGTTGGGTTACCAGTTTATCCAAAGCATTGCCCGGTTGGTATAAATTGAGCAGGCGGTCGCTTATTGTTTTGATTTCCTGTTCGCTAAACTTCAGGTTTTCGGTAATGCACAAAGGTTCTTTACAGGTGGTTAATGAAGTTCGGATATTGGACATTTTCGCTTTCAGCAATTCGGTCAATACCTTATCATCGGTCAATAATTTTCTTACACCGCTATTTTGCTCAAATTGTGTAAGCAGGTAATAGTTTTTTGCCTGCACACTCCATCCTTTCGCCCGGGCAATTGGCAAATGGGCATTACGTTGCGCCCAAAGACAATTGCACAAAAAAACAAATAGTAATAATAGAAGCTTTTGTTTCATACCGGGTTAAGGTTAGGGCAGTTTATTAAAATCAATTGCAGGCGGTTGTTTAACCGATTGCTGCCTGCTCAGATCGGTTTTAAGGATAGTAAAATCATTAAAGAACCCGCAATTACGCAGGTAAAACAGGTTGCCTTCCACGCCGCCGCTATAGTCTTTTCGATAATTAATATTTGCGGTGGCATCGCCGGTAAAAAGCGCGTTGTTTATCGGCAGCCATTTACCTGCTGAATCTCTTATCCATTGGTTGCCGAAAAATACTTTACGGGTTACCGTGCCCATTTCCGGGTCGAAATTTTCAAGAAAGGAGTATAGTCCCTTTAAATAAAAGCCGGATTTTGGCTGCTTAAAGCTGGCTATCAACTGCCAGTCGGTTTGCCCCGCTTCTTTAAAATAAGCGGTAAATGTGGTGGTTTTTGCACCTTCATCCGCTTGCGCGTGAATTAAGAACGCATACGTTTTACCGGCAACCCACGGGTAGTTCATATAGCTCTGGCCGCCCGAACCTTCGCTGCCAAACTCGCCCGAATGTACAGTAGCGCCCTTTTTTAGTAACTGTATTTTTAAACTATCGGGGATGCTTTTTGGGTCATCGGTAGTAAACGGGCTCCAGATGGAGAACAGGATATGGCGTTCTGTAGGCGAATTTACCTGCATACCAAAATAGCCGCCGGTAAAGCCATCAGCCATAAAATAGGAGCCTAAAACATCTTCGCCAACCGGTACGGTTACCTCATTATAAAACCACTCGGCTGTGTTTTTAACTTCATCGGGCAGTTTATAATTCAAATGTACCGATGGGCCACGGTGTCCCCAGTAATAATAATTGCCTTTATTGTTTTTTATGTACGCAGCACCTTTTGCCAGCGCCGGGCCGCTTAATTCCAGATCAGCTATATCAGCATATACCTTCCCTGTCTTGCTGATGCCCTGCAATTTGATCTGCACATAGCCGGGCGATTTAATTTCAATTTTACCAAAATCAATAACAGCTGTATCATGGTTGGAAACCGTTTTTGTTAAAACCGTTTTATCTGCAGCAACACTTATTTTGCCCGAACCATCCGGCACTAATAGTTTTAGGGCTATGTTCAGATCACCGGGAGATTCGAGCCGGACGTAAATGCTTACGACGTCTTTATCGCTCGTCCAATTGGTTAATCCTTTGTCGGTTATTTTCGCTGTCGCGTTTTTATTTAGCCAGGCATTGCCGCCAAGAGGGACGGTGATGGGGGCATCCTGCGCAATTGCGTTATTGAATACTGATAGTATGGAAATTAACAAAACCATAAAGGCTTTGCAGCGTAAGGTTGACGTGAATTTAGTCATTTGAAAAATTTAAAAGTTAATCGAAGTTACCCCAAATTAATACAAATTGATTTACTTTTCTCGTCCTTTGATAAATCAATTTAAAAAAATCTTAAATTTCCTGTAACGATTTTATTTTACTGCAGTTTCCAATACATATAACGCAAACAAAATAACTAAACTGATTGAACGCACTAACCGATAACGCGATAATGCTCCAGGTGAAAACCGGGGATGTGGACCGGATGGGCTTGCTTTTTGAGCGGCATAACCGGGCGTTATATGGTTTCCTGTTTCACATGACGCACCGGCGCGAAGCCAGTGAAGATATGGTACAGAACGTGTTTTACCGGATGCTGAAATACCGGCATACGTTTACCGATGAAAGCAACTTTGCGGCATGGATGTACCATATAGCCCGCAACGTGCTGAAAGACCAGGTGAAGAAATATGAGTTTGCAAACAAGTATGACCATATTGATGATCATGAAGAAAAAATAAGCGGAGGCACGAGCGCTGACGAACAATTAGAGAAAAAGCAGGCCCGGACAGAGCTTTACGAAGCTATGCGGAAATTAAGTGCCGATGACAGGGAAATACTGACATTAAGCCGTTTCCAGGAGTTAAGGTACCCGCAGGTTGGTGAAATAATGGGTATTACAGCAGGCGCGGCAAGGGTGCGGGTACACCGGGCCATACAGGACCTGAAGAATATTTATATAAAAATGGAACGTAAAACAGGAATATGATGAAATGTGAGCAATACAGGGAACTGTTTATAGATTGGAACAATAATTGGCTTACAAGAGCCGAGCAGGCCGACCTGCAACAGCATATTGACGCATGTCCGGCATGCAGGGAAGAGTTAGCTGAATTGCAATTGGTTTGGGATAGGTTGGGTGAATTTAAAACCCCCGAGCCATCCGCAGCGATGAAGGTGAATTTCCAGGCGATGTTGAATGAGTACAAAGAATCGATGCAGGCAGAAAAAAGTTGGTTAAGCAATGTTTTAGATCAGTTTAACAGTTTTTGGCAGTTGCAGCCCAGGTGGCCTTTGGCTTATTCGTTAATGATAGCTTTGGTTTGCATGGGCGGCGCTTACTGGTTTGTGCATAACAGCAAGCAGGAGCAGCAATTACAGGCGCTTACATCGCAGGTACATGAGCTAAAGCAAACCATGACATTGGCGCTGTTAGATAACCCTTCGGCCTCTGAGCGGATAAGAGGAGTGAGTTATACCGGCGAAATGAAGCATGTAGATAAGCAGGTAATAGATGCCCTATTAGCTACCCTGAACAATGACCCCAATGTAAACGTACGGTTAAGTACGCTGGATGCTTTGACCCGTTTGGCCAATCACCCGGAAGTAAGGCAGGGGTTGATACAATCCATTACCACCCAGGATTCGCCGCTGATGCAATCGGCTATTGCGGATGTAATGCTGCAGCTGCAGGAAAAGGGATCGGTAAAACCATTTAAACAGTTATTAAAACAAAAAAACCTCGATAATGGGGTTAGGAATAAGATCAGTCAAACAATAAACAGTTTAATTTAAACCAATTAGATCATGAAGAAAGTAATAGGTATCGCGCTTTTAGCGGGATGGGGCTTATGTTTTGCCCAAAAAACGGCCAACGCCCAGGAATTTAAAGAGCACGTAAGCAAACAATTCCAGGTAAAGCCGGGCAGCGTGGTGGCCGTTTACAATATTAACGGCTCAATCAAAGTTGAAGGTTATTCGGGCGATAAGGTAATGATCGAAATAGACGAAACGATTAAGGCCAAAGATGAAGCCGAACTGGCGAGAGGCAAAAAAGAGTTCAAACTGGGCTTTGACCAAAAAGCCGACAGCGTTACCGCTTATACTGCCGAGCCTTATGATACCCGCCCGCATCAACATTGGGATGGCTATTGGAATGATAATAACGACCATGAAAGGCGCTATTATAATGTAATCCTTGAATATACTTTGAAAGTGCCTTATAATGCAAACCTGCGGATTTCTACGGTTAATGGTGGTACGATTGAGGTAAAGGATGTTACAGGTTCATTAAAAGTAAATAATGTTAACGGCGCTATAACTATTGTTAACGCTAAAGGCACTACTGATGCCCGCACTGTAAACGGTAACCTAACGGTTAATTATCTTTCGGTTCCGCCGGATGCATCAAATTATTATACCTTAAATGGCAAACTTGAAGTTACCTATCCGGCCAACTTTGCAGCCAACCTGCAATTTAAAAGCATGAACGGCCAATTTTTTACCGATTTTCCGGATACCGAAATACTGCCCACCCAGGTAGTTGTAACGCAAAACAAAAAGGCCGATGGTACCCGGTATAAACTGGATAAGAATACACAAATAAAAGTAGGGGCCGGTGGTAAGTTATTTAAATTCGAAACGCTTAACGGCAATATTTATATCAAAAAACAATCTTAAAAATAAAAAAATGAAAGAAATAAAATTTACAGCAATAGCGCTTATAGCCCTATTATTTTCGGCCCGCTCAATGGCGCAAACGGAAACAAAAGATCAGCAATTAATAGTTCCGTTAAGCGAACCGGGCAAACCCTATAAATTAGATGTTGGTTTGGTAAGCGGCTCCATAAAAGTAACCGTGTATGAAGGAAAAGATATCGTAATTGATGCTACCGGCGGTGAGCGTAAAAATAAAAGGGAAAGAGAGACCAACGATAATAAGGCCGGTATGCGGCGCATTGCGGGTGGCGAAAGCCTGGACGTTACCGCTCATGAAAAAGGCAACACCGTAACCATTGGTTCTGATATACCCAATAAACCGATAAACCTGACTATCAAAGTGCCACAGGGCGCTACAAGTGTTAAACTAAGTACCGTTAACGGCGGCAGTATTGTGGCCAATGACCTGAGTGGTGCTTTAGAGGTATCCAATGTTAACGGTTATATCGATTTGACTAATATTTCGGGCTCTGTTGTGGCCAATACGGTAAATGGTAAAGTACTGGTAACTTTTAAAAGTATCGACCCCAGGGCCGCCATGGCATTTAGCAGCTTAAACGGAAATGTGGATGTTACCTTTCCCGCCGGTTTAAAAGCCAATGTGAAAGCACGGTCGGACCGTGGCGATGTATTTAGCGATTTTGATATGGTTACTGATAAAACGCAATCAAAAGCCAATAAAACTGCAAAAGACGGTATGTACCGTTTAAGTATTGAAGATTGGATATATGGCAAAATTGATGGTGGCGGCCCCGAAATGATGTTGAAAACCATGAACGGAAATATCTATATCCGCAAAGCGAAATAATATCCCCCCATTTAGATTTGACAACTTTTAAAAAGTTGTCAAATCTTCAACTAACTTCCACTCATTTTATGAAGACACTCTACCTGGTATTAACCACCATTGGGCTATGCTTTGCCCTGAATTTTGCTTATGCCCAAACACCTGCGGGTAAAGTAGGAGGTATTGTGCTTGATAACGCTAAACACCCGGTTGAGGGCGCTACCGTACTATTGGTAACTGCAAAAGACTCAACAACGGTAAAAACCATGTTGGCTAACGCCGATGGCCGCTTTGCTTTTGTGAATTTAAAAGACGGCGACTATTGTATTAAGGTAACTTATGTTGGCTATCAAAACTACAGGGGCGCATCGTTTCATGTCGCCCAGCAGCCCGTTAATTTACCGGCTATTATAATTGCACCAACCAGCAAGGCGTTAAAGCAGGTTGACGTTGAAGCGCAAAAGGCTTTTGTTGAGCAAAAGATAGACCGTACAGTGGTAAACGTTGGCGCTTCAATATCCAGTACAGGCGCCAACGCACTGGAGGTATTAGAAAAAGTACCCGGTATTACCGTTGACGATAATGGTACCATCAGCCTGAAAGGAAAAAGCGGCGTAATGGTAATGATAGATGACAGGCCGACTTACCTATCGGGCGATGACCTGGCCAATTACCTGCGGGCAATGCCGGCGTCGCAATTAGATCAGATCGAATTAATGTCCAATCCTCCGGCTAAATATGATGCGTCGGGCAATGCAGGCGTGATCAATATCAAAACTAAAAAATCAAAGATAAAAGGGTTTAATGGCTCGGTATCTGCAAGCGTGGGCGATGCTAAATACTGGCGGACACTGGAAAGTATGAACCTGAATTACCACGTAAATAAAGTAAACCTGTTTGCCAGCATAGGTTATGGTATTCAAAACGGCTACCGGCGATTAAATGTAACCCGCACCTATCTTGATGCTAATGGCAACCCAACGTCGCTTTACACCGAAGAGGCATTTTTTAACCCTACTACTTATAACCCAAGTTTAAAATTAGGTATGGATTATTATTTATCGCCAAAAACCACCTTAGGATTTGTGCTTACCGGCACTCAATCGCTGGGCCATAATTATAACCCTGTAAATAGTACCATTAAAGACAATACCGGTAAACTGGACTCGATTATCACTTCAAATAACAATAACCAAAGCAACAACAAAAGCGGCGGCATCAATTTAAACTACAGCCACCAGTTTGACAGCCTGGGTAAAGCCTTAACCATTGATGTAGATTATTTGAAATACGATAACAACCACGATCAAACTTTTTTCAACAATACCTATAACGCGGCCGGGGTATTAGGGAGCGTACAGAATATCATCGATAACACCCCAACAAATATTAATATATATGCTGCTAAAACTGATTATACGCAGCCATTAAGAGGTAAGGCGAAACTGGCATTCGGTTTAAAAACCAGTTATGTAAATACTGATAACGCCGCCAATTATTTTGACGTAGTTAACAACATCAGTACTATAGATTATAATAACACCAATCGTTTTTTATACAAGGAACACATAAACGCTGCTTATGTAAGCTTTAACCAGGATTTTAAACGATTATCGGTACAGGCGGGTTTGCGTGCAGAAAATACCAATGTGAACGGGCACCAATTAGGTAACGCGCAACGTCCCGATTCATCGTTCGCGCAACATTATACCGGTTTGTTTCCCACCGCGTATGTTTTATACAAACTGGATACGGCGGGTGTTAACGCGTTAAAACTGGATTATGGCAGGCGCATTGACCGACCCCGCTACCAGGACTTGAACCCTTTTGTAACTATATTGGATAAATACAGCCAATTTAGCGGCAATCCATTTTTAAGGCCGCAATACTCATCGTATTTCGAGATGGTTTATACCTACAAAAGCGTGATCACCCTTACGGCAGAGTACAACCCTATTACTGATTACCAGGTAGAAGTGGACAACGCCGCACCGGGTGGCATTTTTACAGCAACCACGGGCAACCTGGGCCGGCGCGACCATTGGGGCATTACTGCTAACATAGCGCTAAACCCGGCTAAGTGGTGGATCTTTAATTTTTACACCGAACTGATGCATAATTGGTATAACGGGAAAATAGCTAACCTTACGCTTAACAACAGCAACACCTATTATTATTTTAATTGGACCAACCAGTTCAATTTTTCAAACAGCTGGAGCGCAGAGCTAACCTCCTTTTATGTTAGTCCAACGCACGATGCCCAATTTACGCACCGGTTTCGCGAGCAAACTAATATCGGGTTGCAAAAAAAGATATTGAAAAATAAGTTGGCTATAAAACTAAGTGTACGTGATGTATTCAGGGATAATTTTGGTGCCGGTAATATCACCAATATACCGGGTGTATTGGCCACTTACCATAACGACAATGCTAACCGCTCGGTAACACTCGGTGCGACGTACAGTTTTGGGTCGAACAAAAATATACCAAAAAAACGTCAGACGGGCAGTGCTGATAGTGAGGCTGACAGGGTGGGGAATTAAAGGGTGTCCTTATTTTTTGGATAAATATTGATTAAACTCAATAACCTTTCCGGCTTTTACCTGCCAGTTTTCCTGCATTAAAACGGTATCGGCTTTGCCGTTTTTAGGGTACCGTCTTTCCCTCGACCAGATATTTACCCAATCTTCATTTTTATCATTTACATGCGCGCTTTGCCATGCGACAATATCAAAACGCATAGAATCAAGGCCGTCAATATCGCTTTTTGCATAAGCAAGCAGTTTGTCAACAGGGCCATAAAAATGCGTGCCATCGGCGGCATCATACCGAACGGTATCGGCAAAATAAGGTTTCATCGCTTTAATATTGGCGGTTTCAAACATCTTCCACATCAGTAATACCTTTTGGGCATTTACCGGGTTGCCCGGTACGGTTATGTCTGACGAATAAGTTGCCTTATAGGCATACGTAAGGGTGTCTTTAGCAATGGCTGCTGTGCCGGTATTTGTTTTTGTATTACATGATGCTAATGTGGCAGCTATTGCGGTAAGGATAAATAATTTTTTCATGGTGAAGGGATTTGATAAGTGCCGGATAAAAATATAGTATAAATATAGTGTTTAACTCATTGTATCTTCTTAAAAATCAATGCTATAGGTTATGGATGATTGCCGTCCCTTATACTATATTAGTGTGCCGCCTTGTGATTTTTCATAATACAGTTTAGTAAGCAATTATAACGCAGGTGAAAATATTTTGTTTGAGGCCTAATTGCCTGTTGTGCAAATTATTATATTAGCGTTACCAATTATAAATCATTATTTCCTAAACCATGAGCAACGCTATACTATTAAAAGCAGGACGATGGATATATGCCACAGCTATTTTGGCCATCGGTGTTATTCATCTTATTACCCATAACTTTCCTACCGGGCTATTGCCTGTTGATGCCGGTTTACCGGGCCGACAGGTACTTGTTTATGTAACCGGCACAATTTTAATTATCGCGGGGTTATTGCTATTAACAAAAAAACTGAGCCATTATGCCGCGCTTTTGGCGGGCGTTATATGGCTGGCTTTTTTTTTGGCGCTGCATATACCGAAGCTATTGCCCAATTTACATGATGGCGGCGAGTGGACTGCGACTTTTGAAGTTATCGGCTTCCTGGCCGGGGCCTGCCTTATTGCAGGGGCAGATGGTAACCGCAAGTTAATAGCAGCTGGCCGATGGCTTTTTTTATCGGGCTTAATTGTTTTTACGGCACTGCATTATGTATATCTGCAATATATAGTTAGCCTTATACCCGCCTGGTTGCCCGGACATTTGTTTTGGTCGTGGCTGGTGTTGATTGCTTTTTTTGCCGCATCAATAAGCCTGCTTATTAATAGAAAAGTACGGCTAACAGGATTGCTATTGGGCCTGATGTTTTTACTATGGGTTTTAATGCTTCATCTGCCCAGGGTAATAGCCAGCCCGCACATTGAAGCTGAATGGACGAGTCTGTTTGTTTGTATGGCGATGGGTGGGGTGTCTTTATTGTTGGCTGGGATGGCGAAGGAATAAATAAGATTGATCACCACCACTTACATCTCAAGGCTATCTGGCTAAATCAAGCAGACGAAGCAATTCCTTATCTGCAATATCTGATTGTTCGGATTTATCGTAGATAGATAATAAGAATACCATGTTGTCCGAAATAGCAATATAAGTGATAACACGTGCACCGCCGGATCTTCCTTTACCTTTAGATGCAATTGCCAGGCGGATTTTATAACAGTCATTACCAAGAGCCGTACCCTTATTTGGTACAGTACTAAGCTCATTAATTAATTCAAGAAGTTCAGTTTTGAGAGAAGGAAATTTTTTTGCAAGTCGTTTAAATTGCTTTTCAAACGGAGCAATCGTAATGACTTTATAATTCATTCAGAAAATCTTCTGCCGGGCGACCTTTTAGTTTGCCCGCTTTGATAAGGGCAACATTTTTGAATGCTTTTTTAATCTCTTTTATTTCTGCAAAAAGTTCAGCGTCAGGTGCAGAAACAGCTTTTGCTTTTACATAAGAATGGTTTTTGATCATTTCCATGAAGCTTTCCGCCTTATTATCCGCTATGTCTATTAATAGTTTCATGTTTTCCTCTTATTACAAATTTACCATTTTTAGGATAGAAAGTAAATAAAATAGTTACCCTATAATAAATTTAGAATAATCGTCATCTCTTTTTTACTTATGAATAAAATACCTAACCACCTTACGCTGATCGGTAGTTTTATTGGTCAGCAATACCCGCCATATAGTTTTCCCATCCCATGAATGTTTTAACCCCTGGTCTTCGGGGGTAGTTAGCTCCATCTTTTCCTTTTTAATGGTCCATGCACTGGTATCATAATCAAGGTAAATTTTGCTTTGGTCGGGTAGGGTAAAGGCTATCTGTCCCGGTTTATCGGTATCAATATCACTTACCGACATAAAGGTTTGGGTAAGGTTTTTTAGCGGCGCCGATAGCTCGTAGCTATCGTCAATTTCAACACCTTTGGTTTTATCCATTTTAACCGTCCTCAACCATGAGCGTACGCCTGCTTCTGCAGGGTAGGCTTTGGTAAGGTTCATGCTTAAAGTACTCGCGTTTTTGCTTTGACCGTATTGCACATCCGTGGCTTTAAAATCGCCGGTCGAGCCTTGTTCCTGCCCGTTAATGGTAGGCAGGTTATGGTATGGCGAGGTATTGAACCAAAGTTTATACCTGTCTTTTCCGAATGTCCGGGCGGTGTAGGTACCTGAACCTACATCAATAATTACCGGGTAACCATTGGCATAAACCATAAAGTCGCCAATGTCATCGTGGTTATGGCTCTCGCCATTGTTGCCGCCATGCGCTGCCACAAACAACCCGTTTACACCGCGTGAGGCCATGAGCTCTACATCGCTGTACCAGGCATCGGCAACATCATCTTCTTTGGCGGGGTAGTTTGTACAGTCATTTATCGCGAAAAGGTTGTACAAACCGCGCGTACGGTGAAACTGCTCAACGCCGACACTTTGGCCCTGTAAGGTATGGTACGACCAGCTGCCAAAGGCCATCATTTGCTTATCACCCATATCGCGGCCAAAGCGGTATAGCATGATGCCATCGGGCGTTAAGGTAGGGTGCGCGTCGGCTACGTTGATAAAATAGTCACCTGCTATATGTGTTTTATAAATGTACGATCCCATTTTTTGGATAAACTGGTCATTGTAAATATTCAGCTTGCCGTTTGTGGCATCGTGCAGCAAGTTTAACGCGTCATAAACACAGCCACCGGCAGCAAACCAATAGCTTGGGCCTTCGTCGCAACCGCCATCAACGCCAAGCCCGTTTATGTATTGGTCAATTATTTTCATACCGCGGTATAGGGCATCCGCGCGTTTGGTTTCATCTTTTTCGATCAATAAATTGGCCGCAATGTAGTTTGATACTATCCACGGGGCCCAGTTGTTTAATTTGGCATTGGGGTTGCCGCTACCGGCCCAGCCAAATTGGGCTGTAGCCATTGGGTTCAATATCCGCCTGTCTATTTCATACCTGATGCGCGGGCGTATGAGTTTTGAAACCTTTTGCAATTGCGGGCCAACAAAATAATCGGTCCATGCTAATACGGCGGCGGTTTCGGCCGAGAAAAGTTCAACAATAGGCTCTTCCACATCGGGCAAACCCGAACCTGCTTTTTGTGCGCTTAAATGCGCGGTAGCGCCCCAAAAACTTTCTTCGCTTATTGACCATACGCCATTTACAATTTGATCAGTAAAGCGCCCTTTGCCTTCAACAGATTCAGCCAGCACCAAATTCCATAACTGGTTACGCTTATCGAACGACAGGTTTTCGTAATCTGTACGGTTGCCGGTGCGCACATATTCGAGCGTTACGGTTGCCGGGATATTTTTAAACTCTCTTTTTAAGGCTAACTCACCGTTATGGATCAGTTTTTTGATAACACTATCGGGCAGTACTTTTTTCCAGCCATCAGCCGATTGCGGGAACGGCTTAAACTCATTTTGCGGGATAAGCGACTGCTTTACCTGTTGTATAGAAAACTGTTGCAGCAGATCGCGCCGCGTAACCTGCGCGCACGATCTGAAAGGCAAAGCAATAACTAAAGCGATAAGTAGATGTTGAAAATGGAGTTTCATGGTATGATTGATATTTGACGGTTGAATATAAAGAGTTTTTATATTAAATCAAGCTTTTAAAGAAGTTTGCAACTTTAGACAATTATTGCTAACCGGTTAAGCTTCAATGTCTGTGTTTAAAGTTCCTGTTAACGCAGGTTAACATTAGAATGTTTTAATGTTACTACTATTCGTTTCTAATGGGTTTATCTTTGATGAAAAAATGCAGGATGAAAATTTTGTTAATTGAAGATGAACCCAAAGTTGCGGCGTTTATAAAAAAAGGGCTTGAAGAACAGCGTAATACGGTTACTGTTGCTTATGATGGTAATATGGGTTGTAAGCTGGCCCTTGAACAAGACTTTGAACTGATCATCCTTGATATTATTTTACCATATATAAATGGGCTGGAAGTTTGCAAGCAAATACGTTTATATAAAAAAGAAGTGCCCATTTTAATGCTTACCGCCCTGAGTACAGTTGACGACAAAGTACAAGGACTGGAAAATGGGGCCGATGATTATTTAACCAAACCATTTCATTTTGAAGAATTATTGGCACGTATAAAAGCGCTCGACCGCAGGCGCGCCATGGTTTTGCCGGGCACTTATTATAAAATTGATGACCTTGAATTGGATTGTTACCGTAAAACAGTTACACGCGAAGGCAAAATTATTTTATTAACGGCCAAAGAATTTACCCTGCTTGAGGTTTTAATGGCAAATAAAAACCGGGTGCTTTCAAGGGTTTTTATTGCCGAACTGGTTTGGGGTATTTCATTTAACCGGGGTACAAATTTAATTGACGTATATATAAATTATTTACGTGCCAAAGTTGATAAAGGGTACCCAAAACAGCTTATACACACGGTAATAGGAATGGGTTATATTATAAAAGACTAACCTTTTTTCAGGTATGAAAGTTAAAGACAAACTATCCCTGCAGTTTACTTTTATGTTTGCTGTTTTGCTGTTAGTAGTATTAACCGGTATATACTTGTTTGTAGAGCATAACAGGGTACAATCATTTTTTAATAAGCTGGATAGCAGGGCAATCACCGCGGCCCAGTTTTACCTTGCAGAAGATAACCTTTCAAAAGAAAACTTTAAAAAAGTACTTGATAAATTTCCCCAATCGCTGCCGCAGGAATCTATAAGGGTGTATAGCGATAAATTCCAGCCGAGGTTTATACCCGAGAATAAAATAAAATGGGATACCAGCATATTAAAACAGGTAGAAAAACAAAGGGTGCTACATTTAACCCGCGGCGATATGCAGGTTGCCGGCCTTTACTATGCAGATAATTCGGGTAATTTTATTATCATGGTTTCGGCGGTTGATGAGCAGGGCTTTTATATGATGCATGAGGTTGGCCTTATTATTGCCTTTTTTTCGCTGTTTTCCCTTGTTGTTACTTTTTTCCTGGGCAGGATATTTGCAATGATGGCGCTTAGCCCAATTGTTAAAATTACCAATAACCTTAAATTAACCAGGGCATCAAGCCTGCATTTACGTTTGCCGTTCAACGAAAAAAAACACGATGAAATTGATATACTCTCCTTAACCATAAACCAGTTATTAGAACATCTTGAGCAATCATTTGAAAGCCAAAAGAGGTTTATATCCAATGCGTCGCATGAATTGCGTACACCTATTACCGCCATACTTGGCGAAGCGGAAATAACTCTAATGAAGAGCAGGAAGCCCGAGGCATACCAGCAAACTTTAAAAGAAATTATCAGTAATGTTGATCATCTGAATTACATATTAAACGGCCTGATGGATATGGTACAGGCCAGTATGGGTAATAACGATTTCCAGGATATACGGATGGATGAATTGCTTTGGGAAATTATTGATGAGCTTACCAGTCGCGATCCCGAGATCAATATTAAAGTTAACTATAATTTACCTGCCGATGAATCAAAGATCACCTTGCAGGGCAGCCGCAGGTTGGTGTTTATAGCCATAAGCAATGTGCTTAAAAATGCCATTAAGTTTTCTGACGGTAAGGAAGTTATTTGCGATATAGGCTGTACTAATAAAGGTATTTGTTTAACCATAACCGATAAGGGAATAGGGATCAATGAAACAGATATGGAGAAGATATTTCAACCTTTCTTTCGGTCGGAAAATGCAATCGTTTACCCCGGGGCCGGTATTGGGTTATCATTAACCAAAAACATTATACAATTACACAACGGCACTATCAATATCAAATCAGAAATTAATAAGGCCACGGAGTTTTCGCTCTTTTTCCCTACCTATTCCGGTCATTAAATCAGTCCTTTTTGTCTGCCGAAACGCCACATTAAAGAAATTTAATCCGCCTTTAATGCTCCCTTAATGACCGTGTAAGCCTTTACTAATTGCGCCGGAATATATTTGGCATTAAACAAAAAGCGCCGGGAGATCATCCCTTTTTCAAGTGCTTTTTTAACAAATTAATGCTATGCGCTCAGTCTTAATTATTGTATTAATAACTGCCCTGGTAACCGGTAACAAAGTATATGCGCAAAGCAGTAATAATGATACCCTGCGCTTAACTATAAAACAGGCCGAAGACCGGTTTTTAAAAAATAATCTTCAACTAATAGCGCAGCATTACAATATAGGTATAGCTGATGCACAGGTAATAACAGCCCGGTTATTCCCTAACCCCGACTTTAACATTTCCACCGGCCTTTACAACCCGGATACCCATAAGCTATTTGATCATAGCGCAGGCAATGACGAATACGCGGGCGGCATATCCCAATTGTTTACAACAGCCGGAAAACGGAATAAAAATATACAGCTGGCTGTAATAGGCGTTGAGCAGGCGAAATATCAATTTTTTGACCTGTTGAGGACACTTAAAGCCTCGCTCCGCAATGATTTTTTTACCATTTACTTTCAGCAGCAATCGGTTAAAGTATATGCTACCGAGATCAGTTCTTTACAGAAGATGTTAAAGGCATATAAAGAGCAAAACGCAAAAGGCAACGTTGCCGAAAAAGATGTTTTGGGTATCCAGTCGCAATTATATTCTTTACAGGCCGAACTGGCAAATTTGGTAGTGGGCATTGATGCTACAACAAGCCAGCTCCAGTTATTGATAAAGTCAAAGCCGGGTGTTTATATCGAAGCAATGTATGATTATCAATTGGATGGCAAGGATGTTTTGGCTACCGTACCCTATCAAAAACTGCTTGACTCGGCTTATACTAACCGTTACGACCTGCGCCTGGCCAAATCGGCGGTAGCGTACAATGATATGAATTTACAATATCAAAAAGCCCTTGCCGTGCCCGATTTTAACCTTTCGTTGGGGTATGATAAGCGGGGCAGCTACGTGGTAAACTACAACTCATTAGGCATAGAATTTAACCTGCCGTTTTTTAACCGAAACCAGGGCGGCATTAAACAGGCCAATTTAGCAATAGACCAGGGCAAGGTACAGTTACAGGGCCAACAGGACCAGGTAGAGAACGACGTGTCGGTTAATTATTTGGTAGCCTCGCGGTACGAAAAACTAAGCAACAGTTTCGACCCAAAGTTTAAAGGCGACTTTACGCACCTGGTACAGGAAGTGCTTAAAAACTATGAAACACGCAATATTGGTTTAATAGAGTTTCTGTATTTCTACGATGCCTATAAAGTAAACGCGGTACAGTTAAATAACATTCAGCTTAGCAGGGTCGCCGCGCTTGAGCAGATCAATTATGTTACCGGAACCCCTTTTTTTAATCAATAATTAAGCAGTTATAATTAAGCTAATTACATGAAAAAACAACCTTATAAATTCATCGCAATAACTATTATTGGTTTTGTACTATTAACAAACCTGTTTGCCTGCAAATCAGACGAGACGGGCGATGTACGGCAAGCCTATGTAATGCCCAATTCAGTGCTGCATACCCTGGTAATTGATACCGTTAAAACCGCGCCGGTAACCGAGGCAATAAAGTTTAATGGGATAGTGGATTTTAATACCGACAAAACAGTTAATGTATTTCCGCTGGTTACCGGTAATGTGCAGGATATAACGGTTATGCCCGGCGATCATGTACATGCCGGCCAGGCGTTGGGTGTTGTAAAAAGCGCGGAGGTAGCCAACTATAATTCGGCATTGATAAATGCCGAATCAAATGTGCGCTTAACCGCTAAGTTGCTCGATCAGCAAAAGGAATTGTTTAAAAGCGGTTTAGCGTCGCAGGTGGATATTACGGGTGCCGAAGTAAATTATGAACAGGCTGTTGCTTCAAAAATAGCCGCGCAGAAAGTGCTGAGTATAAACGGCGATAATAAAAATGGCGAGTACGTTATTAAAGCACCCATTGATGGTTTTATCGTTCAAAAAAATGTGACCAATGGCATGGCCATCCGCAGCGATAACAGCGCCGGGCTTTTTACCATATCAGACCTTAAAGATGTATGGATACAGGCCAATGTTTACGAAGAGAATATTGGCAAGGTACACGAAGGGCAGGAGGCCGATGTGACTACCATTTCATACCCTAACCAGGTTTTTAAAGGCAGGGTAAATAAACTGCTGAATATACTCGACCCAACAAGTAAAGTTATGAAAATGAGGATAGTTTTAGACAATCCCGGCTATCTTTTAAAACCACAGATGTTTGCCACAATAGCGATAAACAACAGCCAGGGCAAGCAGGCTGTTGCTATTTCGAGCAGCGACCTCATCTTTGACCACAGCCAATATTATGTAATTATAGTTACCGGGAAAAAGGATGTTCAGATAAGGCCGGTAGAGATCATCAGTATAAATGGGCAAACGGCTTATATAAAAAGTGGTGTAAACCCGGGCGAAAGATTAGTGGGGTCGCAGGCGCTGCTTATTTATGGTTCATTAAACAGTTAGATGTAATAAGTGAATGGTTAATTGGGTGAGTAGTTGACTGGTTGTTTTCACGTATTCTATGATTCAATAATTGAATAAATCAATAATTATAATTTACAGGTAATGATTAAATTCCTCAAAGGTGTTATCGGGTTTTCTTTAAAAAATAAATACCTCATTTTATTTTCTGCTGCTTTATTGATCATTATAGGGGTATTTACTTTTATGCAAATGCCCATTGAGGCGTTTCCTGATGTTACCAATACCGAAATAGATATTATTACCCAATGGCCGGGGCAAAGTGCCGAAGAAGTTGAAAAACTGGTAACTATCCCTATCGAAATAGCCTTAAACCCGGTACAGAAAAAAGTAAGCTTGCGCTCAACAACTATTTTTGGGCTCAGTTATGTAAAAGTAATATTTGACGACCATGTAGAGGACCAGGAAGCAAGGCAGCAGGTAATGTTTTTACTAAACAATGCGGCTTTACCTACCGGTATTTCGCCGACTGTACAGCCGCCAACCGGGCCAACAGGCGAAATATTCCGCTATACGCTTAAAAGCACTTTTAGGGATGTAAGAGAGCTGAAAACCATTCAGGATTGGGTTATTGACCGGCGTTTGAGGGCCATCCCCGGCATTGGGGATATCAACAGTTTTGGCGGCAAAACGAAGACTTATGAAATAACTGTTGATCCGGGGAAACTTGCCACTTTAGGTATTACCCCTTTAGACGTATTTACAGCTGTACAGAAAACCAATATCAACGTTGGCGGTGATATGATCATCCAAAATAACCAGGCATTCGCGGTAAGGGGGCTTGGCTTGATAAAGGACATTAATCAAATTAAAAATATCATAGTAAGCAACGCTAATGGGGTGCCTGTTTTGGTAAGCGATGTAGCTAACGTGGCTATCTCTAACGTACCGCGGCTGGGATGGGTAGGCCGAAGCGATGCTATAGTACACAAAGACGGGAAACGGACCGTAGTTGATGATGAAGACGCGGTTGAAGCTATCATTGTGATGCGTAAAGGCGAAAACCCTACCGAAGTGGTAAACGCCTTGAAAAAAGAGATCGATAAGTTAAACAACGATGTGTTGCCCGCCGATACAAAAATTGTACCCTATTATGACCGGTCGGACCTTATTGGTTATGCAACCCATACGGTATTACATAATTTGATAGAGGGTATCTTGCTGGTAACCTTCCTGGTATCGCTGTTTATGTTTAACTGGCGCACAACGCTTATCGTTTCTATTATTATCCCCATGGCGTTGTTGTTTGCCTTTATCTGTTTGCACCTGGTGGGGATGTCGGCCAACCTGCTTTCATTGGGTGCTGTTGATTTCGGGATCATAATTGATGGCGCCGTGGTTATGGTTGAGGGTATGTTTGTGATTTTGGATCACAAGGCAATGGCAGTGGGAATGGACCGGTTTAACAAATTGTCTAAACTGGGCATGATCAAAAATAATGGCGCACATTTGGGTAAAGCCATCTTTTTTGCCAAACTGATCATCATTACCGGTTTACTGCCCGTGTTTGCTTTTCAAAAGGTTGAAGGCAAAATGTTTTCGCCGCTCGCCTTTACACTCGGGTTTGCCTTATTGGGCGCCTTAATTACCACGCTTACTTTAGTGCCGGTATTAATAAGCCTGCTGCTTAAAAAAAATGTGCACGAAAAGCACAACCCTTTTGTACACCACCTAACCGGCTTTATGCTTTTTGGTTTTACAAAGGCTTTCAAATTTAAAACATTGGTAGTGACTACGTCCCTCATTGTGATGATCGTGGGCTTGTTCTGCTTCAAATTTTTAGGCAGCGAGTTCCTGCCCGAGTTAAATGAAGGTTCGATATGGTTAAGGGTACAATTGCCTTATAGCGTATCGCTCGACAAATCGGTAGAGACATCAAAACAGGTGCGCAAAATATTAATGACTTTTCCGCAGGTGCAATACGCGGTATCGCAAACCGGCAGGCCGGATGATGGTACCGATGTGGCCGGGTTTTATAATAACGAGTTTGATGTGCTGATGTACCCCGAAGAAGACTGGAAGCCGAAGATATCAAAGGAAGAGCTGATAAACCAGATGAACGCTAAGTTAGCGCAGCTTCCGGGAGTTGATCTTAATTTTTCACAGCCTATTATGGATAATGTGGAAGAAGCCGTTTCGGGGGTAAAGGGTTCTATCGTTGTAAAGGTATATGGCGACTCGCTGAACTACATGGAAGACAAAACCAATGAAGTTTACCAGGTATTAAAAGGAGTACGGGGAATAGAAGACCTGGGCGTATTAAGAAGTATAGGCTTACCCGAACTGGATATTAATCTTGATCAGCAAAAAATGGCCCAGTATGGCGTAGCTACTGCCGATGCCAACTCGGTAATTTCTATGGCCATCGGCGGGCAGGCTGCTTCAACCCTGTATGAAGGGGTACGAACTTTTGATATACGGGTGCGTTTCCCTGAAGCATTCCGCAAAACGCCAGGTGATATTGGCAACCTGCTGGTGCCTGCGCAAAATGGGTCAAAAGTACCAATTAAAGAAATAGCTACTATAACTCAAAAAACAGGCCCTTGTTTAATTTTCAGGGATGAGAATGAGCGTTTCGCGACGCTTAAATTCTCAATACGCGGCAGGGATATGGGCAGCACTATTAAAGAAGCCCAGCAAAAAGTAAATGCGAAAGTTAAATTAAAACGGGGCTATCACATGGCCTGGCAGGGCGATTTTGAAAACCAGCAGCGTGCCGAAAAGCGCCTTACGCAGGTAGTGCCGGTGAGTTTGGCCCTCATATTTTTATTGCTCTTTATCATGTTTGGCAATTTAAAAGATGCTTCGCTGGTATTTTTAAATGTACCATTTGCTATAGTAGGGGGTATTGTGGCCTTATTGATTACGGGCACTAATTTCAGTATTTCGGCAGGTATAGGGTTTATCGCTTTGTTTGGGATTTGTATCCAGGACGGGGTATTGCTGATCACCGTATTCAAACAAAACCTCGATACGATGAAGGGGCAAAACCTTTCGCTGTACAATGCCATAAAGCTTGGTGTAAATTCACGCATCAGGCCGGTTATGATGACAGCGTTAATGGCAGCAATCGGCCTTTTCCCGGCTGCAATTTCACATGGTATTGGTTCTGAAAGTTCGAGGCCGCTGGCAAGGGTTGTTATCGGCGGTATCCTTTGTGCCATGCTATTTAGCCTTTGGGTATTCCCCCTCATTTTTGGATGGGCTTACCGGAAAACAGATGAAACAACAAAATAGATAAGACGGGTGGAATAAACGCTACCCTTAAAGATACTAATACCCCTAGTTTTCTATTAGTGTTGTTGAAGGCAATGCGGCGTTAAGCTGCATTGCCGGATACAATTTTATAAGGCCTGGGTTATAATGAGCTATTAAATCAACAAATACCTATTACGTGCAAACCTTAATTCATTTTATATAACGGTACCAATTATGATAAAAAAGTTTTACCTGTTAATTTTCATTTCGCTTTCATTAAGCACCATTTCTACAGCACAGCAAAATACCATCGCACAACAAAAAGCAAATGTAGCCGATACAATCCGGTTAATAACTCCCTCGGGTACCGCAAATAAACTTCATTCGCTCGATATTCATTTTAATGGTTTCGCTTTTTTAGATGACCATGAATATGACGCTTTGATCCCTTTGCGAAAAACTATTTCGGGTACCCGTACTGCTATAGATATAGGTTTGAATATTGATAGCTCAAACCATTTTGTTGTGGGCACCAATGCCTTACATGAGTTTGGCGCGGTGCCTTATTTTTTAACAGCCAACCCGGTTGCTTATTATAGCTATAATGACAAGCATTGGCTGTTTAATGCAGGTGAATTTCCACGGCAGGACCTGTTAACGCAATACCCCCGTGCTTTGCTGAATGATACGCTTCAATATTATCGTCCCAACGTTGAGGGGTTATTGCTTCGTCATCAAAATAGGCATGGGTACGAAACAGGTTGGATAGATTGGATAAGCCGGCAAACCCCAACCAACCGTAACCAGTTTATGGCTGGCGAGCTGGGCACGTTTATACCCAACCCCGGTCATGCTTTTTATGTTTCGCATTATTTTTTGTTTGAACATAATGCCGGTTCAAAAAGTGATACCGCTGCCGATATACAGGATAGCGGAGGGGTGCAAATCCGCTTAGGGCTTGATTTGAGCCACCGTACTATATTTGATTCCTTAAAATTTGAGGTTGGCGCTATGGGTACGGTTCATCGTACACGATCACAATACCAGTTCCAGGCTTCGAAGGGTTTTGTAGCCAGTGTTTATATGAGCTATAAACGGTTCTCGTTATTTGACGAGTTTTACCGGGGGCAGCCCAATTACTTAACCTACTCTGACCCGTTTTATATCAAACCTATTTATAACCGGGTTGATTTTATATACACCGCCTTTTGGGGTAAATACTTAAAAGGGCAATTTATTTTGGGCTTGCACCAATCGCCTGCACGGTTAATGGATAGCCAGCCGGGCTTTAAAATTGTTTATGATTTAGGAAGAGAAACTTTGGCGCGGTTTAAGGGCAATAATTAATTCATCGTAACAATTAAATTATAGCGGGCTCAATCTTTTTCTTCCACCACAAATGATTCCGTCTTCTCACCCATAAACCTATCAATCATCATCGCCGCAACGGTATCGCCGGTAGCATTTAGCAAGGTGGCAACCGGGTCAATTAGGGTGCCTATGATAATGGCGGGTGGGAGGGCTTCGGGCGGGAAACCGTAAACAGATATAAACAGCAGCTCGCCAATATAGCCGCCGTTGGGTATGCCGCCTTCTACAATACTTACCAGTACGGTCATGCCAAGGGCCAGCAATATTACTTCGGGGCTGTTAAAGCTTTTGCCAAACAGGGCAAATACCACAGCCATTTTTAAAATGGACGATATGCTTGAACCATCCTTATGTAAGATGCCGCCCAATGGTATGGTTATCCCGGCTATGATGGGAGATACCCCCATTTTTTTCGCACCCTCCAGGTTGGCAGGTATGGTGGCTATGCTGCTACAGGTACCTACAGCGGTGGCTGATGGTATTATATTATTTGACCAGTATTTTTTTATGCCGGTTATTCCCCCGGCTATAAAGGCGTACAGGCTAAAAAATACCGCGTAATAAAACAGGCTTACACCGTAGCCAATACCCAGCGTATGCGCATAGGTGCCAAACAGCGATGGCCCAAACTCGGCTACCTGGTAGGCAAAATACGCGCCTAAACCAACAGGCCCTACTTTCATAATAAGTGCGAATACATTTTTAAATACCTCGTTACCGGCATTTAGAAGTTGTTTAAAGGCCAGTCCTTTTTCACCCGCCCGTAAAGTCCCGAAACCGGTGAGCAACGCAAAAATGATCATGGCCAGCATGTTTTTGCGGGATAGCAGCAGGTAAAACTCGTCGGTAGTAAACAGTTGGGTTACCTGGTCGCCCGAGAGTTTTTTGCCTGCCCCCTGGTTTACCAGGTCGGTTGCTATAACCGCCTGCTGATGAACCGGGAACAGCCACATAGCAACAATAGTGAGCAATGCCGAGATAAGTACCGTCCCCAAAAACACCAGCGACATAACTGAAAGGATACGGCTTAGCTTTTGCCCGGCCCCAATATTGGCAATTGCCGAAGCAATAGCGAAAAACACAAGCGGGATTACGGCAACAAACAGCAGGTTTAAAAATATATCGCCAATGGGCTTAACCACCTCGGCGCCCTTGCCAAATACAATGCCAGCAATACTGCCGGTTGTTATGCCTGCTAACAGCCAAAATATGCCGCTATAATTTTTAAGCCAATTGCTCATTAATTGATCTGTTTTTTTTAAAGGTCTTAAATTGATATTTTAGGCGTATAACAGTTGCTGTAATTAATACCAGTAAACATAGCTCACACAGTAGTTTTTCACCATCCAGCCAGTCGGTGGGCCTGTTCTTTAAATCGGGGTCCATCATTAAACCATGAACAATAAACAACATGGCCGTTCCGTAGGAAATCAAATGTATGTTTTTCCAAAGCCTGAACGACATTTTTTTCTTTACCACTTTTTGCGTGGTGACAATAACGATAATTAAGGCAAACATGGCCAATGTGCCTAACCAAACAAACCAGTGTTGCGTAGGTGCATTAACCGGAAAAATAACATCCACAAATGAAAATTTAGTGCTTGTATCAAGCACTAAAAACGTGGGGTGCAACAGCACTAATACCAACGCGAGGTAAGCCGTCCAATTATGCAGCCAAAGTATGCTGATGCTTTTCAACTTAGCCGGAAGCTTTTTCCATAACGGATTAGTTTTATAGGCAGTACTTAACAACATGCCCAGCAATACGTTTACGGTTAGCGTTACCATTGCACAAAGGCCAATAACCGCCGAAACATCTAATAACTTGATGTCCATTTATTCTTTATTGGTTAATTAGCTTGTTGATTTTCTTTAATACCAATAACCGGGACTTGTTTAGCCACAATCAGCTTATTTAATGCGGGCAGATCATCAGTCATTACCTTTTTTAATTTAGCTAACTGTACATCACTTTGGCCGCCTAATTCGTTAAATGTCTCCCTGGCCTGTTTACTGGGCGCATTTTCGCCACTTGCAACCACCCCATATAAACCTGCCAGTTTATCATTTAACCGGATAGGGAAATTAAGCACATCCTGCCCGCTTTTTGATTTGGTTTGGTATAGCGCCTCTTCTATTGCGGTCAGTTTTTTATTAATGCTATCGGCCATGGTTTTGATCTCCTTCGTACCTGATTTATTCATTCTCGAGGTAAAATCATTGATCTGCGTACGTAAAGCGCGGATATTTTTAATGGCTGTTTGCACTTCGTTATACTTATCACGTATTTGCAGTAAAAAGCCTGTCTGGGCATCATAATCAGCTTCCGTCATCTTGTAAAGAGGGTTTGGCTTGATCACAAACGGTACGTCAACCGAATCTTTTTCGAACCTGAAACGGGCGGTATATTTTCCCGGCGCTGCTTTAACTGTACCAACACCGCCGTTCCATAAAATGAGGCCTTCAATAGTTTCGCCCGGGGGATACAGCATATCCCATACAAACTGGTTCATGCCTGTATTAAAATCGATCTTATCACCGGCCTCTTTTGCTTTTTTGCTGAATGTTTTGATCAGTTTATGTTGCTTATCAAAAATGGTTATTGACACTTTAGAAGAATCGGATGCTTGCTTCAGATAGTAGTTAAACACAACCCCGTTCGGCGGGTTTTCGCCTGCGTTATGTACAACTGCCCGTCTGTTGCGTCCACCACGGCGGCCACCACCCTCGGCACGATAGGCATCGTTCACCGGGAAAACTTTCAGGTTTTCAGCAGGTATCGCGTCAGCTTTTTGCTGTACCAGGGTTAAATCATCAATTACGTAAAAAGCACGGCCCTGGGTGGCAACTATCAAGTCGTTATTTTTGATGGTGAGATCGGTAACCGGTACTTCCGGCAGGTTTAGCTGAAACTTTTTCCAGTTGTCGCCGCCGTCATAGCTGATGTACATGCCATATTCAGTACCGGCATACAATAAACCCGGACGTTTTTTATCAGCCCGCAAAGTTCTGGCAAAGTGCATATTATCAATGCCTGTGGTAATCAGTTTCCAGGTTTCACCATAATCTTCCGTTTTAAATATATAAGGCGTAAAATCATCCAGTTTGTATTTGGTTCCTACAAAATAGGCGGTCCCTTTTTTAAACGGATCAGTTTCAACGCAGTTCCACATCATCCATTTACCGGCTGCCGGTGGTGTTACATTTTTCCAGTTTTTGCCGGCGTCTTTGCTCACATAGATCAGCCCGTCATCGCTTCCTGTCCATAGCAGGTCTGTTTCCAATGCCGATTCTGCTGCTGTAAAAATGGTGCAGTAATATTCAACAGAGGTATTGTCCTTAGTAATTGGCCCGCCGCTTGGCGCCTGTTTTGATTTATCGTCGGTGGTCAGGTCGGGGCTTATCATTTCCCAGCTTTGGCCTTCGTTCTCCGTTACAAATAAATGATTGCCCGCTGTATATAAACGTTTAGGATTATTTGGCGAGAAAAAGATAGGGAAGTTCCATTGGAAACGGTATTTCAGTACATCGGCGCCCGCGCCCATTGGGTTGTCGGGCCAAACATTTACGGCGCGGTTCTCGCCTGTTTTATGATCGAGGCGCGAAATATAGCCGCCATAATTGCCGCCATACACAATATCCGGGTTTAAAGGGTCGGCCACTATATAACCGCTTTCTGCACCTGCTGTTGATTCCCAATCAGCTTCGGTTATACCGGCAGGGCTGGCGCTCCGGCTCCTGATGCGTAAGGCGCTATTATCCTGTTGCGCGCCCAGGATGCGGTAAGGGAAGGCATTATCGGTAGTCACCCTATATATCTGGGCAGTAGGTTGATTGCTAAGCGTACTCCATGTATTGGCGGCATCAAAGCTGATCTGCGCGCCGCCATCATCGGCAATGATCATACGCTTGCCGTCTTCGGGGTCTATCCAAAGGTCATGATGATCGCTATGCGGCGTAGAAACACTTCTAAAGGTTTTGCCGCCATCCATACTGCGCATTAATTCTACATTGGGGCAATATACCAGGTCTTCATTTTTAGGATCGACAAATACCTTATTATAATACCATGCCCGCTGCCTTATGTTGTTATCACTACTGGTTAAATTCCAGGTTTCGCCGCCGTCGTCGCTCATAAACAGCCCGCCTTTGGCATTTTCTACCAGCGCGTATATCTTATCCGTATTGCTTGGGGCAACCGCTAAATTAACCACGCCCCAGGTACCATTGGGCAGCCCTTTTTTGGTTGTTAAATTTTTCCAGGTTTCGCCGCCGTCTATGCTTTTGTATAAACCGCTTCCTTCGCCGCCGCTTTCCATGCTGTAAGGGGTGCGGCGCACATGCCACATACCGGCATATAAAACAGAAGGGTTACCGGGCTCCATTACCAGGTCAGAGCAGCCTGTATTGTTGTTAACAAACAGGGTCTTTTTCCAGGTTTTTCCGCCATCGGTTGTTTTAAAAACGCCCCTTTCATTATTTGGCCCAAACAAATGGCCCATAGAGGCAACCCAAACTATATCCGGATTTTGAGGGTCGATGATGATGCGGACGATATGCCTTGCATCTTTCAACCCTATATTTTTCCAGCTGCGGCCACCATCATTACTGCGCCACATACCGTTTAACCCTTCTGATACGTTTCCGCGAAGCGTGTTTTCACCTTCGCCAACATATACCACTGATTCATCACCCGGCGCAACCGCAACCGCGCCAATGGTACCGCCAAAATATTTATCGCTTACATTTTTCCAGTTGGCACCGGCATCGGTGGTTTTCCATACTCCGCCGCCTGTAGCGCCAAAATAAAAGGTGCTTCTGTTTTTATAACTTCCGGCCACCGCACCGCTGCGGCCACCGCGGAAAGGCCCTACTAACCTATATTTGGTAGTAGCGTAATAAGTTGAGTCAACGTTATTTTGGGCCACAGGCTGCTTGCTTTTTTTCTGTCCAAAAGAGGGCAGAACAGCTAAAAAAGCAAGAAAAATAAGCAATATGTTCTTTTTCAAAATAGTAAGGATTAGTTAATGATAAAATAATCTGTATCCGAATTTTTTATAACAGCAATAAAACTATAAGCTAATTTTCTCTACCCCTGCCTGGGCTAACTGATCATTTATCGACTTTAGTTCGGCACCGGTAAGTTTTTGGTATTTTACATAAAGCCCGTTAAATGCTGTACTAGCTTGTTTGGCTGCATTAGCGGCCTGGGTAGTAACCGGCATTTCGCTATCCTCCATCAAATTCATCGCTGCATTCAGGTTCCCTTTTACGCCGTTTAGCGTGCCACTGCCGCCACCGCCGCCTCCACCACGGCGACCGCCACCTCCACCACCGCCAAGCAATTGACCGGCCTCGGTAGAGAAACCTGTTAACGCGGTTGATAAAGCCCCGGTTGTTTTTGGTGATATGATTTTGATCTGCGCCTGTAAACTTTGGATTTTCCCGGTGATTTCATTGATCAGGAGGATTTTTTGATAACAGCTATCAGATAATACAAATTGCCTTTTGATCTCGGCCGGTGGCGTTTTTACCCGCGGGTCCAGCTTAATGGCTAAATGTTGGGTATAAACCTTGCCATCCACCGTTAATTTTAAGGTATAGGTGCCGGGCATTACCCACGGCGACGTAGGGACAGGAGCCG
Source organism: Bacteroidota bacterium (assembly GCA_013288465.1). The sequence goes on from JABDBT010000001.1 coordinate 43,700, forward strand.
TATTGCCATAAATAGCCGAAATAGCATAAGCGGCAGGGCTTGGCAAAGGTTGCTCATGCATATCCCATATAAAACGATGTGCCCCCTCTGCAGCAGGCAGTATTTGTTGCGGGCGAATCCAGTATAATGGAATATTTACCGGCGGTACGTCATAAGGCTTATCGTCGCTCCTGAAGGTGCGCACTACTCTTCCGGCCTCGTCAGCTATCTCTAAGCTGACTACTGATTTGGCGTCTTTAGCCAGGTAATAATCTATGATAGCACCATCGGGCGGGTTTTGCCCGGCAGGCTCTTCCTGGGGCAGGGGCGTATCGCTGTTCATGTTCCATCTTACCCGGTAGGCCAGGCCGGTTTCATACAATACGGTATGTTTCGGCTCTTTTAATTTTACAAGGTTACGCAATGCGGCAATATCATCCATGATCCAGAATGAACGGCCGTGAGTGGCAACAACCAAATCATTGTCTTTGATCACCAGGTCGCGGATAGACGTTGCAGGCATATTTAACCTTAGCGGCTGCCAGCTCTCGCCGTCATTAAACGATACATAAACAGCTGTTTCAGTACCGGCAAATAGTAAGCCTTTGCAATAAGGATCTTCCCTAACTGCGTTAACCGGCTGGGTTGGTAAACCCGCAGTTATTTTTTTCCAGGTTTTGCCGCCATCATGGGTTTTAAAGATGTATGGATTCATATCATCCATCCTTATCTTATTAACCGCAGCATAAGCAGTCATATCGTCAAAATGTCCTGCATCTATTAGCGATATCTTATTCCACGAGGTGATTTCAGCCGGGGTAACGTTTTTCCAGGTTTTGCCGCCATCGTTGGTGAGGTGGATGAGGCCGTCATCCGTGCCTGCCCAAATGGTATTGATATTTTTGTTAGATGGCGCAACGGTATAAATTACGCCACGCTGTGCCATTGTCTTTACACTCTCGGTATTAAACACACCAACGCTTGGCGGCACATCCCAGGTTTTTCTTGTCAGATCGGGGCTAATGGTTGACCATGAATTGCCGCCATCCATCGTTTTAAATAATACGTTACCGGCGTAAAAAAGGCTTTTGTTATCAACCGGCGAAAAAATAACCGGGGCTGTACGCAGGAAACGATAACCGCCTCCGCGCCCAACCTGTGGGGCAATGTTTTGCACCTGCCCGGTTGTTTTATCATATTTTGTAAGCTTGCCTCCGTAAATTAGGTTAGGGTTAAGCGGGTCAGGAGCTATGTAGCCATATTCTTCAGCCCCTACAGCATGCCATTCCCTAAAGGTGATCTGTCCGTCGTTCCCCCTGCTGGCAATACCTATCGAGCCGCTTTCCTGCTGCCCGCCATAAACATTATATGGGAATGCATTGTCGGTATTTACATGGTAAAATTGCGCGGTGGGCTGGTTATACCATGAACTCCATGTTTGGCCGCCGTTAACCGTAATTTCTGCCCCCTGGTCGCTTACCAATAAAATTATTTCGGGATGCTCTGGGTTGATCCACAAGCGGTGATAATCATCACCACCCGGTGCGCCACGAATAGCTTTCCAGGTTTTACCGCCATCTAACGATTTCCAGGTAACTACGTTGGCCAGGTATATCACGTCGGGATTTTTCGGGTCAACTTTACACTCGGCGAAGTCGCCCCCGCGTTCCCATAAACGGGTATCCATATTTTGTTCAGACCATGACTCCCCGCCATCGTCCGACCGGTAAAAACCACCGCCTTTGGCAGCATCAACACAGGCATACAACCTGTTGGGGTTGTTTGGCGCAATACAAAAGCCAATACGGGCCAACCCATCGGCAATGGTTGGCAGGCCCTTGGTTAACTTCTTCCAGGTAGTACCACCGTCGGTAGATTTGAACAAACCACTTTCAGGCCCGTCCCACTGCCCATTTTCCCATGGCCCCTGCCTTGCTGCCCACATATCGGCATAAATAATATTCGTGTTTTTAGGGTCGATAGCTACTTGTATTGCACCCGTATTTTCATCCTTGTATAATACTTTTTCCCATGTTTTGCCACCGTTTACGGTTCTGAATATACCTCTTTCAGCATTTGGCCCGTAAGGGTGCCCCAAAGCAGCTATGAATACCCTGTTTTCATCATTTGGGTCAACGGCTACGCCGCCAATTTGCTGCGCGTTTTTTAAACCGGTATTTATCCAGGTTTTACCTGCATCGGCTGATTTATAAATACCATCTCCAACCGAAAGATCTGGTCTTTGCAAGCCTTCACCGCTGCCGGCATATATCACATTGGGATTGGACGGCGCTACGGCAAGATCACCTATTGAACCGGTTGGCTGTTCGTCAAAAACGGATTGCCATGTTCGGCCGAAGTCTGTAGTTTTCCATACACCGCCATTGTTCACCCCGATGTAGAAAACGTTTGGTTGTTGTGCTACACCCGTCGCGCCAACTGTTCGGCCCCCACGATGCGGGCCTATCATCCGCCATTGCAACATATTATAAGCCGATGGATCGGTTATTTGTGCAAAAGTGTTTGTTGCCGATAAAAGCAAACAGAAGGCGGCAGCGGCATGCCAAAAGAATTTAAAGGTAAATTTTGTGCGCATAGCTTAAGGGGTTAAATGGAAAGAGCGAATTTGATATAACGGTAATTGAAAGTTACCAAAATTTATTTCATATACTAAAATTTAAAAGATAGCTTATATTGTTTTAGGTGAAAAATCAAGTGGAATTATCAATTTGATACTCAGGTTTCTACCCATATTAAACACGCCGACCCTACCAGTAGTATAATTTACCGGATCGTATTTAAACCGGCTCATATAATCAATGTAAGCCGTGTTAAACAGGTTATTGCAAATCAGGTATAATTTACAAACAATCTTCCCGTTGGAAACTATATCGCCGCCTGCGCCCATATTAAATAATATGTATCCTTTGGTAGCGGCTGTACTTGCCGCATACTCATAAGGGGTTAAAGCTGTATTTAAGCCATTGTAAATAGCATACTGCCGGTAAATTTTTTCCTGCTCAAAACAACTTAGTACCCCCACTTTAAAATAGGCATTACTGATGCTTTTACCCAGGGTGCTAAACGGAAATTTAAGGTCGGCAGTTACGCGGGTTGGGGGTACAAACGGTAAATATTTGGTAGAATCGGGAGCATGCAATAATCCGCCCATCACATAACTAAGGGTTGAATTAAGTTGTACCCAAGGCAGGGTTGAAGGATGAATGTTTACCGCTATTTCTCCGCCATATAATTGGGCCTGGCCCTGTGTATATTTATAAACAGGCGCTGCACCCAAACCTGCCGCATTTAATGAATTGTTAATTGAATCAAGCCCCGAAGCAGTTTTTAAGCCCCTTGCATAAATGAAGTCGTTTATCCGGTTATTAAACAGATCAATTTCAAAATCAATATCCTTCGCGTTTACGCCAAAAGCCAGGTCCTCTTCCAGGCTGGTTTCAGGTTTAAGGGTTGGGTCGCCAATTTCATATACCACGGTACCGTCATGCACACCATTCGCAGCACATTCGGCTACGTTTGGCGCCCGCCATCCCCGTGCTATATTAGCTTTCAGGAACATGGTTTTAGACAGGTCGTATGTGCCGCCAAAACTAAACGACATACCACTGAACCGCGAGGTAAACCCCGGGAACTCATGAAAAGCATTAACAGCATTTGGGGCAGCCGGCGCCTGGTTGGTTGAGTCAACCCAATGGTCAATGCCATTAAATGTACGGGTATCATACCTTATGCCACCGGTTAAATTCAATTTGCCTATTTTCTTACTGGCAATAGCAAATGCCCCAATTTCAAAAAAGTTATAGTTAGGGATCAGCATTAATGTGCCCAAACTTTGGGACGATTGATAAACCCCGTTAACCCCGCCCGAAAAATCAAACCCATTAATTTGCGGCGCTATATAACGCACATCATAAGTGGCGGCATTTGAAGAATAATAAATATCGGCCGTATTGGGAATGGTGGGGTCATTTGCCTCCTGCCGCTGGTTTTTTTGCCATGAAAATATTCCCTTGATGCGACCGTCGCCCACCGCTGCGCTATTGTCCCAAACAATTTTTGTATGCCTTATCCTTTGGTTAATTACAAATGGTGTGTACGAGGTTTGTTCCTGTTTTGTGGGGATCACATAGGTAGGCGCGCCATTGTTTAGTTGCGGGTAAGCAACCTGCCTTTCCATGACGCCTGTTGTTGAATCCCGTGTTCCATCCACAATGCCGGTTTGCATATCAAAATAGCTTGCATGTACCTGGGTATATCCCCATTTGCGGTGCAGCCCGATAGTACCGTCGGCATTAAAATTGCTGAATTGCGAGTTTAAAACATAGCCATCGTATTTATTTTGATAAGCATGGGCCCTGGTATTATCTATCCTTGCGCTCCACGAGATCCCTTTGTTTGTACCCGCCAAATGAGCCATTGTGTTCATTAACCCATTGTTGCTTTGGTAATTATAAAGGATATCGCCTTTTACCTGGCCATCCGGCAGGGGTTGGTCGGGGATAAGGTTTATCACTCCGGCTATAGCATCAGAACCATAAGCCAGCGAAGCCGGGCCTTTTAAAATTTCATATTTATTTACCGCATCGGGGTCGGCCTCTATGCCAAACTCATCAAACCAGGCCTGGTCAACCTGTTGCACGCCATCATTTACAGTTAATACACGGTTGTAGCCTAAGCCCCGAATAACAGGTTTAGCAATGCTTTGCCCGTCGGTAATTGCCGAAACGCCCGGTGTTTTTGCAATAGCATCAATTACATTAGTGGCCGAATTTTCAAGCAGGTCGGCAGCGTTTACGGTAGTAATTGCAATGGGTGCCTTCTGTTTATCGGTTGCCATGGTAACACCGGTAACAATAACCTCTTTTAATTGAAAAGCAGAGGATTCAAGGACGAAATCTTTCCGGGTAGCCCCTTTAACCGCAATGCTTTCAATTTTTGTGGCGTACCCGGCAATACTTATATCCACCAAATAAACCCCGCCGGGAATGTTTTTTATATCATACCTGCCAAGTGAATCTGAATAGGCGGCTATATTAATATCACGAATACTTATTGCAGCGCCCTTAATGGGTTTATTGCTTTTTGAGTCTTTTACAACACCACTTAAATGATTTTGAGCTTTTAGCGAAAAAGAAAAGAGTAATAAATAGAATAAGGTAATTAAAGTAAAATTATAATTCATAGAGCAGGATTAAAGGGTTAAATAAAGCAGGCATATTATTAAGCTATGTTTTTGTGACCTTGAATAATACTTCTTTTGCGATAATAAGGTAAAGTGTAAATTTTAATAAATTTATTAAATAGTATTCCTCAACAAAATCAATTAAAGGCATTTGCCCCAATAATTAATTAAAATATGCTTTTATATTAAGATTTTTACAATGTATAGCTGTGTTATGCTAACAGACCTGCCAGTCAGGCAATAAAAACTACAAGATATAATTTTAAGATTTTTAACCCCGATTGTGGTAGATACACCCACTTTTCATTGACCGATAAAATTTTTATCCCTAATTTTGGACTATTATTTATGATTGTTCGTTTTAACTTCCATGCGAAAGTTTAGATCACAAGTCTTTTTTAAATACCTGGTGCTGGTTTTTTTAATGGTGTATCTGTTTGGGTCGTTTTCCAATATGTTTTGCATCCCACGTTATTCACCCATTAGTATAATAACATTTACGCCGCCTTTCTTCGCTTTTAACAAGGTGGTAAAAAATATTAATTACCATACCGCCAATTTTTTACAGCTTATTGATAAATCGGTGTTGAATAATGATCAGTTGGATGCTACCAGCTTTGTTCCTAAATGTTTGCTGCTCATTTTCTTTGGATTTGGTTTGTTCAAACTAAAACTAAGATCAACGCCGCGCCGATCAAATGTATTTTACAATCTTCAGTACTCCTATCTTTCCTTGTGCACCTTACGGATCTGATACCGGTAAACTAAAAGGTTTACATCAATTTATTTTGCTATGTTTTAGTTATTGGTTATTGCATGCCCTAATACCAGGTGCATGTCATTAACCAGGCTATAGCCATACCGGATGATCAAAACATCGATTTGACGTAATCCTGCTCACACCCTACAACCCGAATTAACGGTTGTATTTAACCAGAATATTAATAACGTTTTCATTTTATACTATAACACCATAACAATTTTCAATCATGAAGTTTTTAAGATCAAGTTTCGCCCCTGCTGTTTTTATTGCAATAGCATTATTTTCATTACAAGCCTGTAAAGCAAAAAAATTAGTTCAAAAACCGGCGCCTGTTGCCGAAACTACAACACCGGCTACTCCTGTTACCGTGCAGGCACAACCCGTAACCGCGCCTAAGCCCGCACCGGCGCCTGTTGCCAAACCCGATTATAATTTCGCCAATATTCAATTTGAATTTAACTCGGGCATATTAAAAACCGACTCATATCCTGCTTTGGATAATGCAGCTGCAAACATGAAAATGGACCCTACAGCTAAATTTAACTTAAATGGCTACGCTTCAATTGAAGGGACAGCCGCGCATAATATGGCGCTATCGGTTGATAGGGCTAACTCTGTAAAAACCTATTTGGTAAACTCGGGTGTTAGCGCTGATGATATCATAGCAAAAGGCTTCGGTACCAAAAACCCAATTGCCAGTAACGATACCGAACAGGGAAAGGTTTTAAACCGTCGCGTTGAGATACGTAAACTCAACTAAAATTAGAGGTTCAGTTTTGCCCGGATATTCATTTTCTCCGGGTGAATATGAAAAGCGGGTAGCCATTGGCTGCCCGCTTTTTTGGTATCAATAGGGTTTGTTTGATATGCCGCTCATGAGGTACTTAGTGTAAAAAGTACATTTTTGTTGCGGGCTGGTTGACGGAAAAAATTTTCGTAAAAAAACGCCCTCAGCCTGCTGAAATAAAGAAAAAAACCACTTATTACCTTGTGATTTTGGGTGAAAAAACAGAGTCAAAGTGTATATAGTTTACTTTCAATAGACTAATTTTTTTTAAAAAAAGGACTTTTTTGAGGTGTAAACAGTAAAAAAAACTAGCAAATTGACTTTTTGTAGTATTTTTTACTAAATAGTGCCATTGCTATGGTTTATAATACTAAAGTTTTGAACCTTTACGGGTAATAAGGGGTTTGCTAAAACCTCCAATTAACCAATTATTACCAATGGATAATTCTTTCAAACACAACTTTGGAGCCGGGCCATGCATTTTGCCCCAGCAGGTTTTAAACCAGGCATCAGAAGCCGTAAAAAAATGGGATGCCGCAGGGTTGTCCATATTGGAAATATCACATCGTTCGGCGGCATTTGAGAGCGTGGTAAAAGATACCGAACAATTAGTGCGCGACCTGCTGCACGTGCCGGATGATTATGCTGTTTTGTTTTTACAAGGCGGGGCAAGCATGCAATTTTGTATGATCCCGATGAACTTTTTGCAAAGCAGTAATAAAGAAGCTGTTTACCTTGATGCAGGGTATTTTGGCCAGAAAGCCATTAAGGAGGCGCATTTGTTTGGCAAGGTCAACGTGATAGCTTCGGGTAAAGAAAGTGACTATAAAGCTATTCCGCAGGGTTATGCAATTCCTCAAGATGCCGCTTATTTTCATTGCACCAGCAATAATACTATTGAGGGCACGCAAATGTTCACCTTCCCGGTAACGGATGTGCCTGTAGTTTGCGATATGTCGTCAGATATATTTAGCCGGGAAATAGATGTCAGCAAATTTGACCTGATCTACGCCGGGGCACAAAAAAACACAGGTCCGGCGGGTATGACCATTGTGATCGTTAAAAACAGTTTGCTGGATAAGGTTAACCACGCGGTACCGTCGATGCTTGATTACCGTGTTTACCGCGATAACGGATCAATGTACAATACCCCGCCGGTGTTTTCAATCTATACAGCTATGCTTAACCTGCAGTGGTTAAAAAGCAAAGGAGGGGTAAAATTCATCGCGCTTGAAAACCGCGCCAAGGCCCAGTTGTTATATGATGAAATTGACCGTAACCCATTATTTAAAGGTACCGCCGTAGTTGAGGACCGCTCATTAATGAATGTTACTTTCAGCATGAACGATGCTTCAAAAGAAAAAGATTTCCTGGCTTATGCCGAGCAAAATAATATGGTTGGCATAAAGGGCTACCGCACAGTAGGGGGCTTTAGGGCTTCATTGTACAACGCGCTGCCTTATGAAAGTGTAAAAGCATTGGTAGCCTGCATGAAAGCCTACGAAGAAAAAGAGGCGCCGCAACATGATCTTAAACCGGCTTATTAATAATTAATATGGCAGCTATTCAACCTTTCAGGGCTATCCGGCCCGACCCATTATATGCAGGCAGGCTGGTATTTACCAAACCGCAGGCAGAATCAGTATCAGGCGATTATGAAAAAAGTGGCGGGTTAAAACCGCTAAAAACATTGCTTGAAACCGGCGCGCGGCAAAGGCCCGAAACAGCTGAAGGGCAGAAAATGGCTTATGACGATATTAATAACACCCTGCAAAACCTGCTTGCAGGCGAGCAGTTAAACCGCGATAAAACACCGTGTATTTATATTTATGAGGTTATACATCAAGCTTACCGGCAAACCGGCGTATGGGCGCTAACCGAGCTGGATGATTACCGTACCCAAAATATAAAAATACATGAACTAACTTTTGACGATAGCATACGCCGTTTAAAAAACTACCGTGAAAATATAGGTTTGGAAGGCAGCCCGATATTGCTGACCTACCCGCCGGATATTGCCATAAACCGCATTATTGCCGAAACAAAGGCCAGTAAACCCAAAACTACGTTGGGTAACCAAAATGGCTTGCATCGTTTATGGAAAATTGAAGAACCCGAAATGTTGCAACACCTTATAGCGGCTTTTAGCAGGGTTAAAACAGCTTACCTGGCCGATGGGCACCACCGTATCGAATCGGCAACTAAACTGGCGCATGAGCAAAAGGAGAGGGGCGCATTGGTTTATGATACCATCTCGTCCCTTTATATGGCTACCGACCAGTTGCGGATAGAGGAGTATGACCGCGTTGTTGTGCCCGAAGAGCCATTAGATAAAATAAAGCTTTTTTCGGAGCTTATTAAAGATTTTTATATCAGGGAAAGTATAGAGAATGCCCCGGTACAACCCAAAGAACTGCACCAACTTGGGCTTTATATTCATGGGGACTGGTTCCACATGCTTGCCAAACCGCATACGTACGAAAATAAAAGTGTGGCAGGTAGCCTCGATGCGTCCATTTTGCAGGACTGCGTATTGTCGCCCGTATTTGGTATCAGCGACCCCAAAACAGACAACAAATTAAAATGTGCCGGCGGGGAAAAAGCGATGGAAGAGATTAGTGCACTTTTCCAAACGTACCCCACGGCCATTTGCTTTACGATTTGTCCGCTTACTGTTGATCAGCTCATCAAAGTATCAGAAGCCGGGCATATATTGCCGCCAAAATCAACCTGGATAGTGCCTAAAATACCTTACGGATTGATAATGCATAAGCATTAAAGGTTAAACATAATGTTGATAAGGACTAATTAAATATTCCGGGGGATGATTTAGCTCAGAGCTAATGAGATTTGACAACTTTTTAAAAGTTGTCAATCTATCTACTAATCAACTTTGTACCGGTAAACCTGCCTGCCTAAGTTGCCATAAACATCAATACCTTCAATCACTACGCGATAAGTGCCTTTAGCGTCCGCGTTAAAATATTCAAATGAGGCTTTCCCGTCGCTACCGGTATTGATATTTGGGTTCCAGTATAGGGTGCTGCGCAAATCGGGTATTTGCATATTAGTTTTAGGATCATCATACCTCGGCGAATAAAATACGCGCGCATTATAATATCCTTTAGCTATATAAGTGATAATACCCGGTTCATCAGCTAATACCCCGTTTTCCGAACTGCCCCTTTTTGTGGTTATTATTAAAACGCCGCCGCTGCCCCTTATACCGTAAAGGGTTGAAGAAAAGCCAGGTTTTAAAACTTCAATGGTTGCAACGTCGTCTGAGTTTACATCATCCATGGTTGAAGGGGGAAATAAAGGCGCTCCATCAACTATTACTAACATAGGTGCCGGCCTACCTTTCGTCCTGGAGGAAACTGCAACGCCATTTTTGATAGTTACGCCACTTATTCTACCCGCCAGGCAATCACTAAGCTTTGGGCAAGTTTGCGGCCCCAGGTCTTCGGCGGTAATAACCTGGTCGGCATTGCCCGGGCCATTTAAATTAGCCGAGTAGTCAATAGGGCGTTTCTTTGCTTCTTTTTTCTCCTTTATTTCAACTTCTTGTAGCTGTATGGCATTGTTATTAAAGCCATATTTAACCTGCACTTCATGCTCCGCTTTGCTGTTTTGCAAAAAAGGCAATAAGCTTTCGGTGGTGTTTACCTGAATATCAGGCGCGTTTTTGTTTTCGCCCACACTTTGAGGTGCGGGGCTATCCAGCCCTATCCGCACATCTTTTTTTCCTTTGGCGGTACTGCCTTGTATCACAAACTTTACGCTATCGTTAAAAGCCAGGTTTTTAAAAGCAAATTGCCCCTGGCTGTCTGCCACGGTATCTAACATAAACGTACCGGCAGTTTTTGTAAGCAGCACTACCTTACCATTTGCAACCGGTTTGCCGCCCCCTAATGTTTTTAGGCTTCCTGCTATTGACAATGCTTTTTCGGACTGGTAAACCACCGGCAGAAAGTTATTGTTAACCACCTGTTTCCACTCAAACCTGCGGTAGCCTTGTGTCAGCATCAGCAGGTCAAGACCGGCTTGCGTTTCAGGGCTATCATTGACGAAATAAGCATTGGGGTTTTCAATGTATCCTTTCAGATCGGAAGTAAGCAGCAGGTTTGACAGGATAGTACTTTCTTCCTTTTCATTAACAGGCACTTTGGTTTCATCTGTAACCGCTACCGAAAAACTGCCGGTAGCAGGCCTGCCATCTTTATCCCTGGCGGTTAACTCAATTTTTACTTTTTGCCGTGGCGCGTAAGTTTTTTCGCTATTAATACCTAATTGCAGCTCGTCGTGGTTCTGGATAAACACCAGGCGCTCGTTCACGGGTTCGCCTGCCGCCGAAAATAAAGTAAACTGCACAATACCCGATGGGAATCTGCTTTTGGGTATGCCTGCAATAAAAGCATTGATGCCCGGTTCGCCTTTGGCTGCATAATAAATAAAACCGCCTGATTGGGCTACCAGGCTCATTGCCCGGCTTTGCCCGGTATCCTCGGTATAACGCACTTTTACACTAAGGGTATCCGCACGGGTATTGTCAATGTTTAACGAATATCCTGTAGGGATTGCTTTGGGCAGTTCTGTTGTACTTTCTGATCCATCGGCATAAGTAATACTGGCTTTATAGGTTTTACCACTTTTTGGTTTTAGTTCAAACGCCCCCATGCCCAAATGTGTACTGCTAAAAGTAGCTACGGCAGTATTTTCATTATCGGTAACCATACCCCTTACAGGCGTACCCAGCCCATCAGCCCCTACGGCTTTAAAAGCGATTTTTGTATTAATACCAATAACCATACTGCCTCCTTCAGGGAAAAACTGTACATCAACTTTATCCGATGCCGCTTTGAGCAATATCGGTTTGGCTACCGTTGTTTTATCATCAAGCTTTATCCCCGTAATGATCCTGCCTGCTTTGAGCAGGCCGGGCGCGGTATTGATAAAGCTGATATTTAAATTCCCTTTTTCATCGGTCAGCCCTTTGCCTTTTACAATGGATTTGGCACTCAGTTCCACTTCGTAGGTTACCTCTTTACCTGCATAAGGCACACCCTTCAAATCTGCATAGTTAATAATGGCATTTACCTGCTGCTGTCCGTTTAGGCTTTTATAGCTATATTGGGTTTTTGTAAAAACAGTATTGGTAATGGCATTAACAATAGTTATGTTTTTATCAAAGAAATAGTCTTCGCCCGCGTTACGCATCCAGTTGGTATAGGCCCTTATGCGGTAATTGCCTTCTTTAAGGCTGCCCAATACAAAATCACCGCTGGCCAGTCCGCTTATTAATGGTAGTTTCAGGCTTTTTTTTATCGAATCCCGGCCGTCAATAAGCTCAACATATAGTACCCCGCTCAGGCTGGATAACTGGTGGTATTGCCCGCTTACCGCGTAACCTTTAAACCATATCGTATCGCCATAGGCGTAAACTATCTTGTCGGTTTGCAGATATACTTTTTCAATGGGCTGTGCCGCCATTTGTTTGGCCAGCGACCCTGCAGCACGATTTATAAAAGTGCTATCGATTTGGCTGTAGGCGGTGGCGTACAGCGCGGTAAGGAAAATCGTCAGTAAGTAGTTTTTGGTTCTCATCGTAAATAATAGTTAATGTATTAACATCCCTTTTTGTGCAAAGCCTATTTGCCCCTTTAAATCAGCCCCCTGCATAATTATGGTATAACCTGCGGGTTTGTCGGCAGTGTAAAAGGAAACGGTAGCTTTTCCGGCAGTGTCTGTAACAATATTAGGTTCCCAATAGATGGTTGAGCGAAGGTCTGCCCCCGTCACCTTAGCTTTTATGCTATACCCTGGGCTGTAAAACTGTTTGGGTAGTGTAAGCGGCAAAGGCTTATAAACATACACACCCGTTGTTGCCTTCATAAATGGCCCCGATCCTGAGCGTGTAGTGATCTCTATAAATGCAAGTGTGAATGGATTGGACTTCCGATTCAAGTACCCGCTGGTATATTTTGTACCCGCCATCACTTCAATTCCCTTTATATCTTCGGCAGTATAATATTCCAGTTTCTGTTTTACGAACAGGCAATAATCATTTAAGGTGCCTCCTGTAAAAGCTTGGTTGAGCCGTACACCATCAAAAATGAAAGATATTCTTTTATCGTTGATCATAGGATAAATCGATACGTGATAGCCTGGCACTTTTTCTTGCAGCAGGTCGCCCAAAGTTTTTTTACCGGCTTTTACCAGGTCCTTTTCATCAAAAACCTGGTCGGCCTCGCCGGGGCCATTCAGGTTTTTTGAACCTTTTACGATCTTTTTATCTTTTACCGCAACCTCTTTCAGCAAATTATTTAGCCCCTCGAGTTTTTCG
>JABDBT010000002.1 GCA_013288465.1 Bacteroidota bacterium
CACATTTTGCCTTTCGTTTTTGTGTACGTTGTGGCAGGTAGAGCAATTCATGTTGGTCATGGCAAAGCATTTACTGCTTTCTAACAACTGTGTCTGGTTACCATGCACATCCATTTTTGCCGAGTCGATGTTTTGCTTTATAAATGCCACTTCCTTAAAATTAGCCAAATTATCGCCGGGTTTAAAAGTAAATATCGATTTAAACATGCGGCTTTTATTACCCGAATGGCAGGTAGCACACATATCAATTTTTTGCGGGCGCGTTAATGATGCATACGTTTTGATGTACATCGCTTTTTTTACTTCGGGATAGGCCAGATGGTAATTAACATGATTAGCAGCGGGACCATGGCAACGTTCACAATCAATACCAAATATTAAGGAGTTTTTGTCAAACTGCTCAACCTGGTTAATGCTTTGTGTTTGCTGGGGCAGGTCTTTAATATACGAGCTATGGCACTCAAAACACCTACGGCCAATCATCCGGGTGTAATCAGCATGGGTTGTGTCAAAACCGGGGCTATTGGTCCAGCTATGTAAAGCTTTAAAGTACGACATAGGCAGCTGGTATATTTCATTGCCTTTCCAGTACAAATAGCTTTCGGCCTTTACGCTGCCAAAGGCAATATCAAAAGGCTCAGCAGCAATCTCCTTTCCTTTATCATAGGCAACCTGGTAAATACCGCCGTTGCGCTTTTCCATTACTACTTTTGAATCTTTATTAAAATAAAAAGTGTTGGCATTTTCAGCAAAGCTGCCGTTTATGTTTTGTATAGATGCCGGGCGCGAAGAAGTAAAATGTGCCGTATGGATATAACTGTCATACACATTTTTATGGCATTTTATACAGGTGGATGATCCGGCAAATATATCTCCGCGCGGATCGGGCTTATCGCTATTAGAGGTAAGGCACTGCGAAAAAATAATGACCAGCGGAACTGCAAAAATCAAAATCAGAAACAGTTTTCTATTATTCTTCATCAGTCTGGTTATTAGAGTCAAGAACCAAGAGTCAAGAATCAAGAATCAAGATAGAAAGTAAAAACGAACTTGTTATTGTCCTATACAGACATAATCAGCCTTAGTCTTTTCTTTTTTTGTTGGCCTCTTCACTATTATCTTGATTCTTGGCTCTTGACTCTTGGTTCTAATTAGTTATTGAACAATAAGTGTTGTTATTGAATGTGGCAAACTGGTTGTATTTGCCGCCATCCCTTTTATCCATAAATTATATGGCAACTTCTCGTCGGTTTCATTTAATACGATAACAACCAGCTGCTTGTTGCGGTTTACAAAAGCGGTGGTTTGTAATTGGTCCCTGTTTGATGAGCTTATTACCCTTTTTGCTCCCGGCCTTATAAATTTAGAAAAATGCCCGATATAATAAAAGGAATTCATGTAAGTAAGTTCGCCGGTCTTGGTATCAGCATGTATAGGCGCGAAACAAAAATTGCCTGCATGGTTGGGGCCGCCGTTTTCGTCCAGCAGGATGTTCCAGTCTGTCCAGCCAACTACGCCATTGTTAAAATCGTTCACCATTGATTTTCCGTATAACTCGCCCCATTTCCAGTCGCTTATAAGCTTAGAGTCAAAACGGTCGCTGCAACCCTCGGTAAAAAGTAAATTTTTATTTGGATAGGCTTCCTTTACCCGTTTTACATTGTCAAACACATCATGCATATACCAGTGAAAACCTGTCCCCCAAACATATTTTGCAGCCTCGGGATCATCTAATATGGTGCTTGCCCGCTGGTATATCAGGTCGCGGTTATGGTCCCAAATAATTAGTTTTTTATCGCTAAGCCCGCCTTTATGTAAGGTTGGTCCCAAATAATTTTTTACAAAATCGCGCTCGTCCTCGGCGGTGTACATGCACGACTCCCATTTTTGGTTAGCCATAGGTTCGTTTTGCACCGTTAACCCCCAAATGGGCATCCCCAGTTTTTCATACGTTTTAATAAACTTAATGTAAACATTAGCCCAGGCCTGGTCAAACTCGGGCTTTAATTTACCGCCGTGCAGCATGTCATTATTTGTTTTCATCCATGCGGGCGGGCTCCACGGCGATACAAACATTGTTAACTTCCCGCCTGCCGCCGCTATAGCCTCTTTTATTAAAGGGATGCGGTATTTTTTATCATGATCTACATTAAAGGTTTTAAGCGATGCGTCATTATCGGCCATATAGGTATAGCTATCGCTCGAAAAATCACAGCTTTGAATTTGTGTGCGGGCAAGTGTATAACCTATACCTGTTTTTGTATTATAATACGCGTTTAAAATTTCCTGCTGCTTTTGTTTAGGCAGTTTATAAAACGTTTCGGCTGACGCATCGGTTAAAGCGCCGCCAATGCCTAAAACAGATTGGAACGTTTTACCCGGATCAACAAAAATACACGCTTCCGTTTCGAGCGGTTGCTTATGTTCCTTAAAACTCAGCGACCCGGTTTTTGATAAACGAAGGTTTGTGTTTTTTGCCGTGGTATATACTGTAACCGATGTGTTTTTAACCGATGTATATTGGGCGCCTGCTTTTACAATGATCTGCGCTTTAACTCCTACAAAGCAAGCACCGAGTGATAAAATTAAGATGGTCTTTCTCACTTATTAAATTTCTATAGCTGAATAATTATAAACTTCCTTTACCGGTTAACCTGATATCCCTTGACGAACTGCCCACAACAAAATCAAAAACGCCGGGGTCCATTACCCATTTTTCTTTAACATCATTATAATATTGAAAAGCGTCTTCGTTCAACGTAATCGTCACCTTCTTTTCTTCACCGGCTTTTAAAAACACCTTTTCAAAACCCTTTAATTCTTTTTCGGGGCGGGGCAGTTTCAATTTTTCCTGCTTCACATATAGCTGCGCAGTTTCGGCACCCGCCACGCTGCCGGTGTTTTTAACGTTGAAAGTTATGGTTGCTTTTTTGCCGGCTGTATGTACCTGCAGGCCGCTATATTTAAAGTCGGTATAGGATAACCCATGCCCAAAGGCAAATTGCGGCGCTACTTTATAGGTATCATAATAACGATAGCCTACATAAATATCGTCGGTGTAGTTTACGGTAACGCCATTGCCGGGATATTCGCCCAGTTTATGAGCAGGCTCGTCTTCCAGTTTTTTAGGGAACGACATCGGTAACTTACCCGATGGGTTTACCTGCCCGAAAATGATCTTTGCCAGCGCGTTGCCGCCTTCCATACCGGGGTACCAGGCTTGCAAAATACCCGGTGTTTCAGTTATCCATTGATTCATATCAATAGGGCCGCCGCCCATTAAAACCACTACGGTTTTTGGGTTAGCCTTTAAAACAGCTTTTATCAGTTCGTCCTGGCCAAACGGCATTAGCATATTTGACTTATCGGTGTCTTCTGCATCGTAGGCATTGTCTTTCCAGTCGGTATAGTTATAACCATGCGTCCATCCGCCCACCACGATTGCTACATCCGCGTTTGCTGCTGCATCCGCCGCCTGTTGTATTAAAGCATGGTCGGCAACCGCGCCCCGCTCAATTTTATAGCCTTGCGCATAAGTTATTTTTACGTTTTTCCCTGCAATGTTCTTTAAGCCTTCCAGCGGCGTAACTTCGTAAAAAGCTTTTATTTGCGAGCTTCCGCCACCCATGGCCTGCTTCCTCTCGGCATTGTAACCAATAACAGCAATCGATTTTACCGATGACGACAACGGCAATATTTTACGCTCATTTTTTAATAATACAATACCTTCCTCGGCAATATTCAACGCGGTTTGCTCATGGGCTTTGGTATTATACTCACCTGCTTTTCGTTTACCGCCTATAACATCGGTTTTAAACATTACATATAATATGCGGCGCACCTTTTCATCAATAAGGTATTCAGGCATCTTACCTGTTTTTACCAGCGTTACTACGGTATCGCCCATAAAAAACTTACCGTAATTTACATTTGGGCGCATATCTATGTCCGATCCCATTTCCAGGTCGGTGCCGTTCCAGATAGCCTGATCTGTGCTGTGTACCGCGCCCCAATCGCTGATAACCGCACCCTTGAAGCCCCATTCTTTTTTCAGTATTTGGTTCATCAGGTAGTTGTTTTGCGTGGCCCATTGCCCCCTGAATTTATTGTATGAGCCCATCAGCGTATTAACACCACCAACGGTAACCGCAGCCTTAAACCCCGGCAGGTATATTTCATGCAGCGCCCTGTCGCTCATTTGCACATCAATGCTTTGGCGTTTGGTTTCCTGGTTGTTGGCAATAAAATGCTTTACACAAGCCGATATACCCTGATCCTGCACACCCTTGATATACCCCACCGCCATTTTCGAGATCAGGTAAGGGTCTTCGCTTTCATACTCGAAATTGCGTCCATTTAGCGCTGTGCGGATAATGTTAATGCCGGGGCCAAGTATTACATCCTTGCCTCTATAATTAGCTTCGCTGCCCAATACAGCGCCAAAATCATAGCCCAGTTTGGGGTTCCAGGTGGCGGCCAAACAAACGCCGGTAGGCAGGTAGGTGCCTGCATCATTAACCCCTTTTTGCGTATCATACGTGCGGCCATGCTCCAACCGTACACCATGCGGCCCGTCGGACATTACAAACTCGGGGATACCCAAACGCGGCACCCCTGCCGAAGTGAACGATGAGTTGCCATGTATCATGCCCACCTTTTCCTGCAGGGTCATTTGTTTAATGAGTTTATCTGTTTTAGTTGCTATTTCCGCATCAGTATATTTAGTTTGAGCTTTAACAAAGTTTGTTGCAAGACAAAAAATTAAAGAGAAAACAAGTGTTGGTTTAGTCATTATCAATATTTATTAATTGGTGTTTAATTACCAGGTATAAGTTGCAACCGCGCCATTGTTTAAAGTGCTGGTTACTATTTTCGAATTAAATTTTATGTTAAATGTTTGCGTATTGCCGCTGCTGTTTAATACGATAAGCACTTTTGAGCCATTGGTATTTTTAAAGGCCACGTTAGGCAGTGTGGTTGAAACATCAGACGCTATCCTAACCGCGCCAGGCCTTACAAATTTTGAGGCATGTGCAATAATGTAATAAGAAACGTTGCGCGTAACGTATGGCGAATTAATGGTCACCGCGCCCTGGCAGGTACCGCAGCCGCCGTTGGTATGCGGCCCATAGCTGGCATCCGAAGCCAAATTCCATTCAATTACGTTGCGGCTCCAGTTGCGTGTTGCGCCCACAATTAAATTGGTAACATGCCAATTTAAATCGCCGCTAAATGTGCCTGAGGAGAATGTAGCCTGCTCGGTAAAATAAAGGTTTTTATTAGGGAACCCGGTGTGTACTGATGACATTGCCGAAATATTGCCGGCATATAAATGGAACGCAGAGCCATCAACAAATGGGTTTGCGGCGGCATCGTTTAATACCGCTATCGGGTATTCCGGGTGATCGCAGTTATGATCATAACAAATTATCTTAGTTTTTATGTTTGCCGCCTGGAAAGCCGGGCCCAAATTGGTTTTAATAAAGGTGGTTTCGTCTGTTGCCTGCATCACCATAGCGGGATTATTATTGGCATTTAAGGGCTCGTTTTGTGGGGTTATAGCATCAATAGTAATACCCTGCGCAGCCATAGCCTGTATGTATTTTACAAAGTAATTAGCGTAAGCAGTAAAGTATTGCGCTTGCAGGCTACCACCCGAAAGATTGTTGTTGGTTTTCATCCAGGCCGGGCCGCTCCATGGGCAGGCCAAAATTTTTATGCCGGGGTTAACCGCTATAATTTTCTTTAATACCGGCACCAGGTCTGTTAGCTCCATAGCTATCGAAAAGTTTTGAAGGTTTACATCAGGGCCCTGGTCGTCATAGGTAAAGGTAGATGCGCTCATATCTGATGCGCCTATGGTTATGCGTATATAACTGATGCCAATACTGGTACTGTCTGTCGAGAAAAGTTCATTGATCAAAGCATTGCTTTGCACAGCCGGAAGGCTGTTTATCAGGGTAGCGCTTCCGCCGGTAAGCGCAAAGCCAAAACCATCTATTGATTGATAAACACTGGTTGTATCAACATTTATGGTTGTATTTTGGTTGGTATTGGTATTGAACAACAATGCTACATTTTGTTTTTGAAGCAGTTGTGATTGGTCGGCATTGGTAAGCCACATGCTTACATCTGTTTTAACGGGGGTTACCGGGGTTACGGGTGTAACCGGCGTAACATCACCGCCACCA
This sequence comes from Bacteroidota bacterium, assembly GCA_013288465.1. The sequence goes on from JABDBT010000002.1 coordinate 6,192, forward strand.
CCGCCTGATTGTTTTTTGCTACAGGCTGTAAATCCGTAAATTAAAAATGAAAGGACAACGGTTGTAAAAACGAATTTATATTTAGTTGGCATATTTAGTTTTTTTAGATAGATCATGGTTCACTTTTCTAACTTCATTTTGTTTGGAACAACCAAACAGTACTATCTGCAATAAGGTTTTGCGAGCTTAATTTTGAGGGATCATGTTATAAAAACGCACATAATCAATCTGCATGGTTGTAGGGAAAGCGGAATCATCAACTCCTTTGGTTCCTCCCCAGCTCCCGCCTACAGCTATATTCATCAATAGGTGGAATTTTTGGTCATACGGCCAGGTAACCGGGCCACTGCCATTGTTTACATAAGTAAAAACTAAAACATTATCATAATATCCCCTTATGGCGTAAGGTGTCCAGTCTTCGCGGTATAAATGGAAAGCCGTAGAAGCAGTAGGGATATTCATCGTACTTGTTTTTGCATTGCCGGCATAATAAGTTTCATTATGCGCGCTGAAATGCACATTATTAGGGTCAAAGCCCACCATCTCCATAATATCCACCTCGCCCGAGTTGGGCCAGTTGCCATAAACATAATCATTAGGCAATGTCCATATAGCAGGCCAGGTACCTGTGCCCGATGGCAGTATCGCCCTAACCTCAATACGGCCGTAAAGTAAACTGCCTGATCCTTTAGACACCATTCTTGCAGAAGAATAGTTCATCCCGCCTATGCTCTCTTTGCGCGCGGTTATGGTTAATATCCCGTTTGCCACACTAACGTTGTTTAATGATTTGGTATAATACTCCAGCTCACTGTTTCCCCAGCCACCGCCGCCCAGGTCGTATGTCCATTTGGAACTATCCGGCGATCCGGTATAATCAAATTCATCTGCCCACGCGGGTGTTGTTTCAAAGCTCCAGTTTTTATCAACAGGTACTACCGGAACATAAACATAAGGGGTCGAATCGGTTTTTTTTGAACAGGAAAACAGGGTGGCACTACTTAATATAATCAACAACACATTCTTCACTTTGCTTCTCATAGGTATCATTTAAAAAAGGCTGCCGGTTTATGCCGGCAGCCTGGTATAAAAGTTCTTATTGATATCCCGGGTTTTGAACCAGCTTGGTATTGCTCAGTTCATTTAACGGAATAGGTAGTATTTCGTTTTTATTAGCTGTAAACCCTTTAAATGATAAGGCGGTAGCAGCCTGCCCCCACCTAACAAGGTCAAACCAGCGGTGGCCTTCTAAAGCCAGCTCAAAACGGCGCTCATTATACACATTAGCTAAGGTTGCGGGTACCGGAGCCAAACCAACCCTTGCACGTACAGCGGTTAATAATGCTAACGCGCGGGTAGCGTTACTGCCCGATTGTAATAATGCTTCCGCTTCCATCAGGTAAGTATCGGCCAAACGTATCTCGATATAATCATTAGGATAGTTTAACTCAACAGTACCGGTGGCCGATTTGAATTTGGTTAACGGCGCATATTTCAAAGAGAAGTAACCTGTGTTTTGATAGCTTGGCGTATAAGTTTTATGCTCAAGCGCCGAAAGACTGTCCAAATTTAAAATAGTGTAACCATAACGAGGATCATTGGCGGCTTGCATCGCATCATGCAATTGTTTTGTTATAGGGTTAAAGCCCCAACCACCTGCGTAAGTAGCGTCCGAAAAATCACGCGGCCCGCTCATTTGTACATATACGTTTCCTTTAAATGAGTCCCAGTTGTTCCAGCTATAATTTTGGGTAGCGGTATGCGGTATTTCAAAAATAGCCTCGCTGTTAAACTTATTATTAGGATCAAAAATAGATGCAAACTTAGCCTGCAACTGGTAATTGTAGGTAGGTGTAACACCGCCCGGAGTTGGGCCGTTTACCAAAGCAAATTCAGTAGCGGCTTGTGCCCATTTTTGTTCGTATAAATATACTTTACCTAATAAGGCTACCGCTGCACCGCCGGTTACGCGGCCGTTCTCGCTGGTTGCCACTGTTGCTGGCAAATCGGCTATAGCTGCAGTTAAATCAGACTCAATTTGGGCGTAAACTGCCGATGGTGCAGCCTGCGGCTGGTTGTAAATAACTGATGGGTCAAGCGGCTTATTAATTAGCGGAACATTTTTAAATAACCTAACCAAGTCAAAATAATAATGCGCGCGTAAAAACAATGCCTCGCCGGTGTACCTTGTTGCCAACGCGGCACTTAAGCCGGGCACATTGCCTAATTGCGATAAAATGGTATTGGTACGGCTTACACCTAAAAAGTTAATTGTCCAGAAACCGGCCTGCGGGCCCTGGGTAGAGCTTAAAGTGTAATTGTTCCAAACCTGCCAGTCGGGCGTATCGGTTGATCCGCCGCCACCTGCATAAGCATCATCAGATGCCGAGTTAAGCGGCCCAAGCGGGCAAGTGTAAGTTTGATCGGCCCCGCCGGTTTCAGTAACCATGGGGTCATAAGCCGCTACCAGGCCCGAAAATGCTTCGGCTGGTGTTTGGTAATAGTTTGATTCCAGGAACTCTCCTTTGGGAGTAGTTTCAAGGAAGGATTTCTTACAGGAAATAAGCACGCCCATTCCCAGCAAAAACATCCCTGTGTACTTTAAATAGTTTCTTTTCATAATCTAATTTTTTTAATAATTCGTTCCCTATTATATCTTATAGTGTAATATCTAAACCAACCATGAGTGTGCGGGCCTGCGGGTACACGCCGCGCTCAATACCACCGGCAACCTCAGGATCATATCCGTTGTATTTGGTAAAAGTTGCCAGGTTGTTGCTGCTTACATATATCCTCAACTTGTCCATATCCCATTTGGTAGCCAGGCTTTTAGGTAACGTCCAACCCAACTGTAATGTTTTTATACGGAAATACGCGCCGCTTTGTAAATAAAAGTCTGACGGGTTTTTAAAGTTTCCGTTAGGGTCGGCATCAGTAAGCCTTGGGTAATTGCTGTTAGCATTAGCCGGTGTCCATGCATTTAAAGCAGCAGCAGGATAATTAGCTGTAGATAAATCAAGACGACGATAAGCCTGGAATATTTTATTGCCCCATACGCCTTGCCCAAACATGCTTATATCAAATTGTTTGTAGGCAGCATGTGCATTAAAGCCATAAGTCCAGTTAGGGATCGGGTTACCCAGGAAGGTGCGATCCTTTGGACCTATCGGGCCTGTACCGCTGAGATCAGCATATTTCAGGTCGCCCGGTTTTGCATTGGGTTGTATCAGGTTACCGGCTCCATCTTTGTAAGCGTTAATTTCTGCCTGCGAATGGAAAACACCCAATGTTTGAAATCCGAAGAATTCATTTTGAGGCTCGCCCGGTTTATTGCGTTGTAAGCTGTAAGCGCTTGACTGGAATGATCCAAAATCCTGGAATGGCAGGATACCTATACCCAAAACCTTGTTATTGTTATAGCCCAAGTTACCATTAATGCCAAAACTGAAATCTTTGTTTATCCTTTTGTTATAGCCTAACTCCAGTTCAACACCTTTATTTTCGATATCACCTGCATTGGCATAAGGAGCGGCTGATAAACCTGCGTAAGCGGGAAGCGGTTGTTGTATAAGTAAGTCGTCAGTCTTTTTATCATAAAAATCAAGCGTTACGTTGAAATCATGAAAAACAACAGCGTCAAAACCAATATCTGCTGATTTTGTCCTTTCCCATTGTAACAGCGGGTTTGCTAAGGTATTAGGGCCAAAGCCGGTAACCAGCTGACCGCCTATAACATAGCTGCCACCACCGGCACTACCAACAATTGGCGTATATTGAAATGTGCCCAGGGCTAACTCATTACCCAAAACGCCATAAGATGCGCGAACTTTCAGGTAATCAACAAAGCTATCTTTAGGGAAAAACTTCTCGCGGGTTGCAACCCAGCCAACTGAGGCAGACGGGAATGTTCCGTAAACTCTGTCGCTACCAAATTTTGATGATCCGTCACGGCGGATAATACCTGTAAATAAGTATTTCTGATCGTAATCATAAGATACACGTCCAAAATATGAATCGCGTGTTAATGGCTGGCTATCAAAACCACCGCCTATACGGCTTGCTGCCGGTAAAGCGTAGTTAAAAGAAGCAGTTGCCGAAGTAAAGGCAGGTTCGCCAATAAAGCTGATATTATCACCTCTTCCGTTTTCTTCTTCAGCGCTTGTACCAACTAAAGCGGTCAAATTATGTAAGCCCCATGACCGTGTATATGAAATGGTATTATCCCAGTTCCATTCTAAGTTTTGATTGCTTGAACGGTTTTGGGTAGTGTTTACTAAATTGCTGGTATTTGAGTTTAAATAATACAGCGGTGTAAATGATTCTGTACCGTAAAATGCTTGTTTACCAGCAATTTCTGTTCTGATTTTTAATCCTTTTATGGGTTCAATTTGCAGATACACATCGCCAACCAGGTTGTGCGACCAGTTATAATCGCCGTTAATTATTTGTTCGGCAGCAAATGGGTTGGTTATTTCGTTAGCTACATAAGGTGATATCCCATAAGGTACACCAGCTGAATTTCTAACCAAAAACGCGGCTTCGTTATTGTAGATGTTCGCGTTAGGGTACGAGCTGATATTGGTAGCCAGTACAGGTGTAATTGGGTCAATGTTTATCGCGTCACTTAGTGGACCGCCAAATTCGCTGTTGGTGTTAAAGAAAGTGGTGCTACGGGTGTACGAGTATGAAAAATTCTCGCCAAATAACATCCATTTTTTTGGTGTGAAAGTGGCGTTTATTTTAATATTCACCCTTTTGTAATCAGATGCGTCCGGGTCAACAATACCCTTTTGGTCTAAATAACCTAATGAGGTATAGTACGTTGAAGTTTCGTTTCCGCCGCTTACAGCCAGTGTATGACTTTGAATAGGCGCGCTACTAAATATCTGGTCCTGCCAGTTAGTCCCAACACCATATTGTGATGGATTTGCAAAAGGCGCTGTCCCGCCATCATTGGTTACTGATTCATCTCTTAATGCTGCATACTGGCTTGCATTAGCAAGGGCCAATTTTTTGATAACGCTCTGTGTGCCATAATAAGCATCATAAGCAACCTTAGGTTTGCCTTGTTTGCCCTTTTTGGTAGTGATCAATATAACACCGTTTGAAGCGCGCGAGCCATATATTGCGGCCGAAGCGTCTTTCAAAACATCTATTGATTCTACATCATTTGGATTAACCAGGTCATAGCCGCCATTATCCCAAATCACACCATCAATTACGAAGAGAGGGCTGTTGTTGGTTAATGAGTTTGAACCGCGTATGGCTATGCTTGGCCCTGCACCCGGGGCGCCCGAGCTTTGTACCACAAAAACACCTGCGGCGCGGCCTTGCAGCGCGTCGTCAATACGTGTAATTTGCTGATCCTGTAAATCGGTAGCGCTCACAGTAGCAATAGCGCCGGTTACTACCGCTTTCCTTTGCGTGCCGTAACCAACAACGATCACTTCATCAAGCCCGGTATTGGTTGCTTCCAAAACGGCGTTGACAACACCGCGATTGGCAACGGCTACATCTTGTGAAGTATAACCGATGTATGAAAAATTTAAAGTGCCGTTTGCGGCAACGCTTATGGAATAATTTCCATTAACATCTGTTACTGTACCTGTTTGTGCACCTTTGGCTTTCACGGTTACACCCGGCAGCGATGCTCCTGTCTTATCGGTAACGTTACCTTTAACGTTAATGCTTTGCGAGAAAGCAATTGATACACCCGATAGCAGAAAAATTAATAAAAATGTAATTGTTCTTCTCATGAATAAAAGTTTAATACTTGGTTTAAAATTGGTTTAATTAACAACCTCAAATTTTGTTGAGGAAAATTCACGGCGTTAGCCATAGGTAAATAAATAGTGATTGAATGGTTTGTTCATACTTATTTTTAATTAATAAATAAAAAATGGTTAAGCCTGGTTGGCTAAGTTTATTGTTTTGGTGTTACAAACTTAGGAAAGTTTGAAATACAAAAACAAATTTATTTTTCATAAATAGCTGATTTTTAGCTATTTAACTAAATTTTGAAACGCTTGGTTCACAATGACAAATTTGCTATTATGCCTGATTATCAGCTAAGAATGCAGATTTTGGTTTTTAATTAAAAAAAAAGTGATACGCTTTGTTCCGCAACCGCTTTTTTTACTGTTGCAGCTTAAAAGCGAGCTGTTTTAGGTCGTTTTTTAATGAAATTCAAATGATTTATATGCCGATACAGGCCTGGCAACGACATATTATTTGGAAAAAAGCTCAAAACTGGCAACAAATGCCATTAAACCACAAAAACCCGCAATAGCGGGTTTAGTTGCATAAATACAACTATAGCAGCAAGTTATGAGGCAATATATACCGATGCAAATATTTTGGCGTTAACCCGATATTTACCGCCTAAACGATTAAAACATAAACAGCCTCCCTCTTTACCGTTTACGGTAGAGAGGGACGGCCAACGTAGCGTAGTCGGGGTGAGTAGTCGCCGAAATGCATGGGGCAAATGCCGCTCGGCGAGAACTCACCCGGTCATCGCTAAATCGCTCGACCATCCTCTCTCCGCTTCGCGCATAGAGGGTAAAATCTCTCAATTATTTAGTCGCTTGCCTTCCTATTATGATGAAGAATACCTTTACCTGCCAAAAGGCAATCGGCCAGGTAGGGGGATAAATACAATAGCCTTGCTAAATTTTCGATATGCCAAAAGTATATGCGCTTGTTCATGTTACCGCCTAACAGCGGGCCAATAACATATAAATTGGACGCGGCCTCAAACCTGTCATTAACTTCAAAGCCTTTGCCCGATAAGTTTACGCGACAAATATGCTTATTAACCAAATTATAGATCAGCCGCGAAGAGGAGTTTTCAAGGTCATCGGCACCGGTGCAATTAATGATCACCCTGAACGGCAAATTATAGGTTTGCTGTTGCCCGGTAACCGGGTCGATATAATTTAACAGGCCGGTATTATCCTGTTGTGTAATGCCGGCAAATTCGCCTTTTACCAATAGTAACTGTTGTGTTTGCAGTAACGCTTCCGACGCGTTTTTATAGGCCGGGCCAGATCGCCTGATAAGCCGGGTTAGCTGCATCCCATAGGTACCGAAGAATATCTTTTTAGCTTCTTCGCCCAAAACCTGCATCAGCTCGATGGTGTATCCTATAATGCGATCAACATAAGGCACCCTTACAACGTGGTTTTGTATGGCTTGTTCAATATCTTTTTTAGCGGCTTTAACTAAGGTATGTATATTGTAATTGCCGCTTGTTTTAATTGCATCAAGGTGAAGGGTAGGATAGTGTTCAAGGCGTGTGTCTGATATATGGTAAGGCATACAGCCAGCCCGCGATATGGATACAATTTTATTGGCCTGCTGTGTTACATCGGGCCTGTTGTTCAATAAATATAAAAGTTCAATGCTGCTCGCGTTTGAGCCTATCAGCAGTACATTTCTCTCCGCAGCGTTTTCGGTAGCGGCAAGGGTAGTGCGCAGGGCTTTTATATTATCATCCAACAAAGGCGCATACAGGTCATTAATGTAGGTATATGGCTTGTCGGCGCCGGGCATTTCATAGGTTTTTACCGGAGCCGAGCCGATAGCAACAACCAACTTTTTAACGGTAATTGTGGTTTGTTTTTTGTCGGGATGTTCTAATCGTACATTAAACAATCCACCGGTAAGTTTTTCAACGTCAATAGCTTCGGCCTGTATTAGGGTTACCTGTACCAGTTGCTTTTCTTCGGCTGTTTTTAATAAGGTTAACAGCTTATTTTGCATGTAAATACCCCATATAAACCTTGGGATATACACCTTGTCCCATTCTTCGTTTTTTAATGCGGCGCTATTATCCGCCAACCAGCCTTCTGCAGCCATGCCGCCATTAAGGCTGTAATAATTAAACAGATCATCGAGGTTTATTTTGAGCCATTTAAAAAACAGCTCCCGCTCTTTTCCTGTCGAAACAAAGTCTGAAACCGGGGTGATAGTTAATGAGTTGACCGATGACCGTGCGCCATAAGGAATGCCTTTCCAAAATTCGGGATATTTATCTATTACGGTAATATTCAGCATTATTCCGGACAGGGGGCCATTTATCAGCTTGTCAAACAACTCAATAAGCGTTGTTGTTGTTGCTGCCCCGCTGCCAATAAAGGCAATATCAACAATGCTCATTAACCAGGTTAATTAAAATTATTTAGTACGTTAACTATATACCTTATATCATCCTCAGTATGAAAATAGGAGCATGGCAGGCTTAGCGTTGTTTGATGAATTTCTTCAGAAATTGGAAAATGCTGGCCCGTAAAAAGATGCTTCAGGGCATTTTGCCGGTGCGGTGCAACCGGGTAATGAATAGCCGTTGTTATATTATTTCTTTCAAGATAGTCCTTTAATTCATCCCTTCGGGGATGGCGGATATTAAAGATATGATAAACATCCAAATAATCGGTATGTTTAACCGGCAGTATAAAATTGCTGTTCAAATTTTCCAGGTAAATATTTGCCAGCTTGTTTTTGTGCGCTATAATATCATCAAGATATGGCAGTTTTACACTTAAAAAAGCTGCCTGCATTTCGTCGAGGCGACAGTTATAGCCAACTATCTCGTTGTAATATTTTTTATCCGAACCATAATTCCGCAACTGTTGCAGCTGCGCATTATAGGCCGCATTATTACAAATTACAGCGCCGCCATCGCCTAAGGCGCCCAAATTTTTTGTTGGGTAAAAGCTAAACGCGCCAAAATCGCCAAACGTGCCGGCCTTTTTATTTTTATAGGTAGCGCCGTGCGCCTGGGCGCTATCTTCTATCAGGTATAAATTATGCTTTTGTTTAAGCTGCATTAGTTTATCCATATCGCAGCATTTGCCATATAAATGCACCGCTATTATGGCTTTGGTTTGCGGTGTAATAGCCGCTTCAACTTTTTGCAGGTCAATATTGTAGGTGTTAATATCCGGCTCAACAAGCACTGCCTTTAAATTGCAATGCAATACGGCCAATATGGTTGCAATAAAAGTATTGGCTGGCACAATTACCTCGCTGCTATCCGGTAGATTACAAGCTTTCAGCGATAACATTATAGCATCCAACCCATTGGCAACCCCAATGCAATAGTTTACCGAGTTATAGGCGGCAAAAGCTTCTTCAAACTGTTTTACCTCTCCGCCTAATATATAATTGCCTTTATCAACTACCCTATTAAACGCAGCGCTAAATTGTGCAGTAAACGGCGCATTTAAACGCTTAAGATCTTCGTAGGGTATCATACTATTAACTATAAGGCTCATAAACGTAATCGGCAGGGTCATAATGGGTTGATGCCAGCGATAACAAAACAGCCCCTTTGGTAAAGTTATAGAACTTATGCCATTCGCCTATTTCAATGATGAGGCATTTATGCGGGCTGTTTAACAAAATTTCCTGTTTGGTAATACCGTCATCAATGCCAACCCAAAAACTGCCACTCATACATATAACAGCTTCAACAAGTTTTAGGTGACGGTGGCCGCCCCTGTCTAAATGGTTGACATTGGTTATATAGTATGATCGCTTTATTTCAAACGGCAAAACCTTATCAATTACGGTAAGGGTGCCTCTTTTATCGTTATGATGTTCCAGGTCAATCAGGTAAGCCATCAGCTAATTTTATTAGGGTTAGTTTCTAAACATTGCTCGTCTATCATAGCTAAAATATGTTCATCCTTGTCGATATTGAATTTACGGCCAAAAAAAGCGTCCGATGCCATAATTTTATCAAAATCTTCAATTCCTAAAAACTTAGGCCGCGCGCCACCTGCCGACCAATCCATATACCTGTAATTTTTATTAATTATAGTGTCCTTATATGCCGAGTTCATTAAAACTGTCTGGAATATAAACTCATCAACACCCCACGTATATTTTACAAACCGCCTGAACGCGGTATTCTTTTCTACATAATTTACTACGTATAAAGCACAGGCGGGGCTAAGCGTCCAAAAGGTTGAAATGCCATACATGAGCATATTTACCGGCATCTTCCGGTGTCTGAAAAAAAAGTTAAATATCCTGGCAAGGTGGTCTTTCCCTATTACCCTTAAATTCGTAAAATGGTACTTTTCTATTCGTTCTTTAGCTTCTGTCCAATCAGTATCAAAGCCCTTATACTCAATAAACTCTTTGCCAACATTATGTTCTAAAAAGTCGGTTATATATTCAGCCGGCTTAATCGGGTAATCCTGCCCGGTTATGAGGTTGATAAAACTATATTCAATACCCGATGATGTGATTTGCTTTATCCCGTTAAAAGCAGCCTGAACAGTGCTGTAACCCGCCCAGCGAACATCAACCCGGTTTTTAATAAAATACACATTGGGAATTTCAAACAGAAGCTGGTGGGTTTTGATATTTACCTTTTTATCAAGATGGATGTAAAAATCAAACTGGCCATTATTTAGCCTGTCAATCATCCGTTTGGTTTGAACGGCCGAAGTGTACGTAACAATAAGACAGGCAATCTTCATATAGTGATCAGGCCTTTGTGATTTTAGGTACACAAATTTATTTTATATAATGAGATTGTAATAATTTAAATTAAAATATTATTCGATATGATTAATATTTTTTCAAAATACTATTGTTTACGCGTACCCTATTTCAGCATCCAGCCGATCATAAATTGCTGTGTCAACATTATCATCAAATTTGCGGGCAAAAAACTTTCCGGATGTTATTAAGGTACCGGCATCATTTATCGTAAAAATTTTAGGGCGGTTAGCGCCGTATTGCTCAATGTGCCGCAAATTATCATTAACCAATTTATCGTTCAAAGCTGAGTTTACCAGTATGATCTGAAAAAAAACCTCGTCAACAGCCCAGGTCATTCTAAAAAAGCGTTTTAGTTTGGGCTTGGTTTTTATATAATCAATAGCATACCGCGCGCACTCAGGTGTAATAGTTATCCATTGCGAGCGCCCATAAGGTTTTAAATTTCCAGGTATTTTGCGGTTAGGCAAAAAACGATTAGCAATAACTTGCAGGGTATATTTTCCGGGGATATTGTAATCACCCAGGCTATATTTCAACAAGCGTACCTTACCATCTTCCCATTCATCATCGGCTATAGAAAGCGAATGCATAAAAGTTTTATCGGTATTAGCCGATAAAAATTCATGAAACTGGTTAATTGGCCGTAAGGGGTAGTCTTGTTCGCTAAGCAGGTTAATATGGCTATAGGCTATCCCGCTTTCTAAAATAGAATTAAACCCGGCTATGGTAGCCTCAATTATACTATAATCGCCCCACTCAGTTTTGATCCTGTTTTTAACAAAACATACATTGTTTATATTTTCCAGGTGTGCGAAATTTTCAATGGGTGCTTTTTTATCTAACTGAATGTAAATATCCGCTTCCTCATGTTGCAGCCGCCTTACCAGCCTCTCCAGCATAACCGGATAATTATAGGCCAAAATCAAATGCGCTATTTTCATTGCTTAAATGCCAAGGGGGTTGATTTAAAACAATAAGTATAGCTAATACATTTTAACTTATGGTATTGTAATGCAAATATTACCTGCTACCATACGTTTTTATTAAACCCGGAAGTAGTTACCGATATGACCGGGTTTTCCCTGCTAGGTTGTCATTTTTTGTGTTTCTTTTTTTTATGGGTTTTTTTCTTTTTATCGTGTTTCTTTTCGTCTGTTTTTAATCCATCCGGCAAAACATCTGGCAGGTCGAAACTTTCGGCCCAAAACTGTCGGTATTGTTCTACCCAATTAGCCACTTTCCGCAATTCGGTTAGTTTGGCTTCACAGTAGCGCTCGCGGCCTTTCTGCTTAATTTGAATAAGCCCGCACTCTATCAGTATTTTTATATGCTGGGATATGGCGGATCTGCTCACCTCAAAATTTTCGGCAATAGCATTTAAATTTAAGGTTTGCCGGGCCACCAGGTTAATGATCTCCCGCCTCGTAGGATCGGCTATGGCCTGGAATACATCGCGCCTGGCTTGCTGCATTGTTATAACATGTAAGTGAATACTTACAAGTATATATATAAGCATTCACTTACGCAATTTTATTTTTTTAAAAAGATCAATAAAAAAACAGTTGGGTAACAACTATTATACTGCCTGGCGAGAAGAATGGCAATAACTTATTTAATACAATCCTTTATGATCGGTTAATATAGCAAAGCCATTTTTACAATTCTCCACATTAGTAACCGACCATACTACAGAATACATACCATCATAAATAAGGTAAACATTGGTAAACCCTTTTTCGGCCAGTTGTTTGCTTACAGCTGCGGCGCTCATACCATGCTGCATACCAGTCATGTTTGAGCCGTAAATTAATATAGGGGTTGATTTTGGTTTACCTTCCATATAGGCAAACAGCGCAGGTGCCGTATAATTAACGGCATTTATTATATGCCCAAGGTTTTGGTATGATTTATCGGATTTATTATCAAATTCGGTTTTAGTCCGCATATCGGCTATAACCAGGCCCTTTTGCCGGTTCACAAGATCAATAACCTCTGTTGACCCAATGGCGATATATTTGGGTGTAGCCGTATAAAAGGTTTTTCGTAACGGTAAGGGGGTATTAGGCAGCAATGTGTCAAGGCCTTCAAAAAGCACATAAACTTTGGTAAAACCCGCTTTGATAAATTTCAAGGCGGCAGCTACACCATCCTGGCCATATAAGTCGCAGAAAAGTATAGGGCGGTTTTTATACTTAGCCAGTTCGCCAATTTTTTGATCTATATCGCTCAGGAGAATGTTAACCGCGTTTTTAATATGGCCTATATTGTTATCCTCGGTTGTATCGGCCCCGTTAAATTGATTAGCGGGCCTTACATCAATAACCAGATTGTTTTTGTCCTGTATGAATTTATACGCATCGTCAGATTCAATTAATTTATAAGGCTGGCTTGTAGTGTATAATTTTGATTTCAGCGGAAATTCCTTTTCAGTTGATTTGTTTACCAGGGTCATGCCGCCGTTTAAGCTGTAAACTTTTGTAAATCCGCTATCCGTTAAAAACTTGCTAACCCGCCTGCTCCGCTGGCTATGGGAACAATAAACCAGTATGGGTTTGTCTTTATAGCTTTTAATATCTTTCAAATGCTTTTCGATAGAATCTATAGAAATATTAATAGCTCCCTTTAGCCTGCCAATATTGGCGGTGATATATTGGCTGGTATCGGCATATTCGCCCGGCGACCGTACATCCAGCACAAGCAGGCCCGGTGTTTCGTTTATTAACTTACAAACATCGGTAAGGTACAACGCCTTGTACTTAATGTTATCAAACCGCTGGTTTAATTGCGCGCGAACATTAAAACATATAAAGCAGGGCAGCAGCAGGCATAGGTTCTTTATTTTCATGGTTCGGGGTTGGGGATAATATTTATATGGTCTTCTAACGGATGTATAAATATAGTTAACCTTCCACCCATTTTAATAAAAACAGCGCGAAAATTGTCTTAAAGAGGTGTAGCCGGCCGTTATGACGGCTGCGCTCACTTAATTATTTTATTAAACAATTCCCATTTTGGAGGCTTCTTTTCTTTCTATAAATGCGGATTATTGCTAAGGCTACACAATGCACTAAGTATCGTTACTGACGTTTTAATGCAGAAATATTAAGTTAACGTGAATTCGATTAAGCCCACAGTCAATGTCGTTTTCCATTCCGCATTCAACATTCCGAAACGGCATAGCCCTCTTTAACACCATTAAAAACAAACAATAGTTAAAAATTCGCATTTCATCAAATCGTCAATGCGGCTTTTACCAAATAAGGCAGGATCTCTTTTTGAAAGGAAACAAAGTTTTTACGAACGTCAGAGTCGCTTACCGAGGTAAAGGCAAAGCTAAAAACGATGCTTTTACTGCATTTGATCAAAAACCGGATACGGTGCTGGTAGTTTTCGGTTTTGCGGATACCATCTAACTGGGTAAATGACGCCATAAGCAGGTCCTCCAATTCGTTGGAAAGATTTTTCAGGAAATCCTGCGAATTGGTGCTTTCGCGGATAAAATCCCAGCCAATAAATTCATTACATACGGTATATGATAAACGGCAGGTTTTCATAATGAGCAGGCTCAGGTGCGCCTCATCATCCATTTGCAGGTGCTGGCTATGTATCAGGTCATCAACGCTTACGCGGATATAATCCATTAGCAGGCTGTGTAAAACATCCTCCTTGCTTTCAAAATACTTATAAATAGTGGCTTTGGCTATTTTGGCCCGCCGGGCAATTTCGTTTACACTTGTTTTATGGTAACCGAACTTGCGGAACAAATCCTGCGCGGCGCGCTTAATGCTATCTTTTATTTTATCGGCTTCCATGTATCAATTAGATACAAATATCTCAAAATTACTCACATTTACAGAATATGACTTTAATGACATTGTAGCCGGGGCTTTTACGGGCGTGCCATCGGTTAATGAAAACCGGGCACCGCTGCATGGGTCGGTAGCGGTTAAGGTGGGATTATCCAATGTTACAGCGCATTTATTTTGCGGCATATAGCTGCTGCAACGGTCGTACGCCGCATAAGTCCCATCCGCTTCGCGGAAAAGGATCAGCCCCGCAACACCATACCCGTTGATGATAACCGCGCCATTTACTGTTTTTAGGGCGCTTAAACGGGGGTCAGTTAGCGACGCTTCAAAATTTACCGCCACATCAGGAATAACATCGCCCGATTTAACGCATGAAATGCAGCTTAAAATAACGAACCCTATTACCCCAATTTTCCGTATCATATTATTTCTGTTTGAAATTGCTTTAAAAAGCGAACATCGTTCTCAGAGAATAAACGCAGATCACGTATAACATATTTTAAGTTGGCAATTCTTTCCATCCCCATTCCGAATGCGAAGCCGGTATATTTTTCACTGTCGATGCCACAATTCTCCAAAACGTTAGGGTCAACCATGCCGCAGCCCAATATTTCAACCCAGCCACTGTACTTGCACATATTGCAACCCGCGCCTTTACAAATGGTGCACGATACATCCATTTCGGCAGATGGTTCGGTAAACGGGAAGTATGACGGCCTGAAACGCACTTTAGTGCCCTCACCATAAAGCTCCTGCACAAAGTGGTAAAGTGTTTGTTTCAAATCGGCAAAGGATACGTTTTCATCTACATATAAACCTTCAACCTGGTGAAAAAAGCAATGCGCGCGGGCAGATATAGCCTCGTTACGGTAAACACGCCCCGGCATAATAGCACGGAAAGGCGGCTTGCCGTTCTCCATCATGCGCACCTGTACCGATGAGGTATGGGTACGCAGGGCAATATCATCCTTGCCGCTGTTTTTCTTAATGAAGAAAGTATCCTGCATATCACGCGCCGGGTGTTCTTCAGGGAAATTTAATGCCGAGAAATTATGCCAGTCGTCCTCAATTTCGGGCCCTTCGGCCACCACAAAGCCTAATCTTTTAAAAATATCAACGATCTCATTTCGCACTAATGATAACGGATGGCGTGAGCCAACGGTTAAACCATCGCCTGGCAAAGTGAGGTCAAGTCCTAAGTCCTGAGTCTTTAGTCCTGAGTCAAAAATTTCTTTCAGGTCGTTATATTTTGCCTCCGCCAATTGTTTAAACTGGTTAAGTACTTTACCGAAGGTTCGTTTTTCTTCGGGACCAACGGTTTTGAACTGCTCAAACAGGTCTTTAATAATTCCTTTGGTGCCTAAAAATTTGATGCGAAATGTTTCCAGCTCGTCGGCATTAGCAGGCGAAAAGGCGTTGATCTCGACGGTATATTGATCTATTTGAGTTTGCATTATAAATATATTCTACGGCAAATATAAAGCCTATTATTTTATTACCTGTAATTCCTTACCCACCTTGGTGAAGGCAGCAATGGCTTTATCCAGGTGTGCGGTATCATGCCCTGCCGAAATCTGCACACGGATACGGGCCTTGCCCTGCGGCACTACCGGGTAGTAAAACCCAATTACATAAATGCCTTCTTCCAGCATTTTAGCCGCAAACTCCTGCGCCAGCTTGGCATCATATAGCATTACGGGCACAATAGGGTGTACGCCAGGTTTAATATCAAAACCGGCTTCGGTCATTTTTTTGCGGAAGTATTGCGTATTGATTTCCAGTTTATCGCGCAGCTGCGTGGTTTCACTCAGCATATCCAATACAGCTATAGAGGCACCGGTTATAGAAGGGGCCAGCGTATTTGAAAACAAATAAGGGCGCGAGCGCTGGCGCAGCATATCAATAATTTCTTTTCGCCCGGAGGTAAACCCGCCCGATGCGCCGCCCAAAGCTTTACCCAACGTACCGGTAATAATATCTATTTTACCCATTACATTATGGTACTCATGTGTGCCGCGCCCTGTTTTGCCCATAAAGCCCGAGCAATGGCTTTCATCGATCATTACCAACGCATTGTATTGCTCGGCCAATGCACAAATTTTATCTAATTGAGCAATGGTGCCATCCATAGAGAAAGCGCCGTCGGTTACAATAATACGGTGGCGGCAGCCGGCTGTTTCTTGTAGTTTGGCTTCTAAATCGGCCATATCATCGTGCTTGTAGCGCTGGCGCTGGGCCTTGCATAAACGCACGCCGTCAATGATGGAGGCATGGTTCAACTCGTCAGAAATTATGGCATCCTGGTCATTAAACAAAGGCTCAAAAACACCACCGTTGGCATCAAATGCCGCGGCATATAAAATGGTGTCTTCGGTACCTAAAAACTCCGCTATCTTTTTCTCTAATTGTTTATGTATATCCTGCGTACCGCAAATAAAACGCACCGACGAAAGGCCGTAACCATGGGTATCCATCGCCTTTTTTGCAGCTTCAATTACTTGTGGATTGGCAGAAAGCCCCAGGTAGTTGTTAGCGCAAAAATTGATCACTTCCTTACCGCCTTGTACGGTAATATCGGCGCCCTGCGGCGAGGTTATTATTCTTTCCCTTTTGTAAAGGCCGGCCTGCTCAATATCGGCCAGTTCCTGTTGTAAAACAGGTTTTAGTGTATTATACATAGTTGTTGATTATGGAATTGCAAAATTAAACATTTAAGGCTTAAAACCTTTGGTTATAAATATTATAACCCGAAAGGAAACATTTTGGGTTGAAAATGCTTTTAATGTGAACACTATGAAACGATATATATTATTACTGCTGGTTGCCTTAAATGTCGTTTCTCTGGAAGCGTCAGCCCAGCAATTTGTTTTATCCGGTCGCATAACCGATCAAAAAAACAGTCCTATTTCCTTTGTATCAGTATATATCAAAAACTCAACTTACGGCACCACAACCAACGAGGACGGCACCTATCAGTTTAAGTTAACAGCGGGCACTTATGCTATAATATACCGTTTTGTGGGCTATAAGGAAAGGGTTGAAAAGGTAACCATTACCAATCACGACGAACAGCATAATGTGCAAATGGAAGACGAAGTATTTAAGCTGAAAGAAGTAACCGTTAAAGATAAAAACGCTCCTGACACAGCCGCTATGGCCATTATGCACAAAGTGATCGATAAGCGTAAGTTTTATTTAAATGAGGTTAAATCATACTCGTGCGTGGTATATATTAAAGGCGTGCAAAGGTTAACCAGCGCGCCAAAATCGTTGTTGCGCGAAGGCGTATCAAAAACCCTCGACCTGGATACAAACGGCAGGGGGATAATTAACCAGTCGGAATCGTTATCTGATTTTAGTTTCGAGCTGCCCAATAAAGTAAAAGAAGTAACCATAGCCTCACGCATTGCCGGTATCGAACCAACGTTTGGTTATAGCAAGGCATCAGACCTGCAGTCGAATTTTTACAATAATATATTTACTATAAACGGCTTAACCAGCCATGGCTTTGTTTCGCCGGTGGCTGATGATGCTTTCTCGTACTATCGCTACCGGTTAGCAGGAACTACAGTTGAAAATGGCCGGACTATTGATAAAATTGAACTGCTGCCTATTCGTGAGCATGCCCCGGCTTTCCAGGGGGCAATTTATATACTTGAAGGCGATTGGCGCATATACAGTGTTGACTTGTTGTTAACTAAAAAAGCAAACGATCTTAACCTGGTTGATACCATGGCCATAAGCCAGCAATATGTGCCCATTCAGAATAATATATGGAAGCCGGCATCGGTTCAATATGATTATAAAGGGAGTGTATTTGGTTTTAACTTTGAGGGGTATTACATAGGCGTTTACAATAATTATAAATTTGATATTGATGCGCCGCCGGGATATTTCAATGGCGAGATACTGAAGGTTGATACTGCGGCAAATGTAAAACCTGAAGCCTATTGGGTAGCAAACAGGCCCGTTCCTTTAACCGCGCAGGAAGCCAGGGACTTTCATAAAAAGGATAGCCTTGCCGTAGTGCACCAATCACAAACGTACCTGGATTCCTTACAGCATAAAAAGAATATTTTCCTGCTTATACCCTACATGGTATTTGGTTACCATGCAAGCAGCATGAACAATAAAGATTCGCTGTACGTATATCCATTTCTGCAAACCTTGTTTTATAATACCGTGGAGGGCTATGGCATTAACCTGAAAGTTAAGTATTCAAAAACGTTTGATGATTACCGGTCAATAAGTTACTCGCCGGCAATAAGGTACGGCTTTGCCGATAAGCAGTTTAATGCCAATATGCATATCAAGTATAATTACGACCCCTTTAATTCGGGCAATTTTTTTGTTGATTTCGGTACTGATGTGCTCG
The DNA here is from genome assembly GCA_013288465.1 of Bacteroidota bacterium. Next base: position 24,894 of record JABDBT010000002.1, read on the forward strand.
ACCTCAACAATGTGGGAACACGCTCACTTTATTTTAATACGCTGAGTACGTTGTTAAGCAACAACAATTATGTTAAATACTACCATTCGCAGTTTGGCGATTTTGGCTTTCAGCGCGAAATAGCAAACGGTGTTTTATGGACGAGCAATTTATCGTACGCTAACCGTACGCAAATGTTTAACAACTCATACAACCATATATTTACCAGTACAACCAGGCATTATACATCCAATAACCCGCTGATGCCCGATGCGCCGGCTGATGACCGGTCTGCCCTGTTTCCGCAAAACCAGGCGCTAACTTTTGTTACTTCCTTTAAATTTACTTTCGATCAGCAATACATTACCAGGCCTACAGGCGAGGTTAATTTGCCGTCGCCTTACCCGGTGGTAACTGTAAATTACCGTAAGGGCATAAATGGTGTATTAGGATCGGACGTTGACTACGACTTTGCCTCAATAGATATTTCGCAGGACCGCCTGCCAATTGGTTTATTTGGGTATTCGTCTTTTAAACTTACCGGCGGTACTTTTTTAAACAGCAGGGTGTTGTACTTTATGGATTATAACCACTTTTTAGGCAACCAGGGTACCACCTTCGATCCAACCTACGTGGGCAGTTTCCACTTTTTACCTTTTTATACCTTTAGCGCCAATAGCGCTTTCCTGGAAGCGCATTACCAGCATAATTTTTCGGGAGCGTTATTAAATAATATCCCTTTTTTAAAGAAGCTTAAGCTGGAAGAGATCATTGGCGCCAATTACCTCACTGAAAAAAACAACCCCAATTACTCCGAATATTATGTCGGCCTGCAACGCCTCATCTTCCGTGTTGATTATGGCGTATCCTACGAGGGCAATAAAAAATACATCCAGGGCATTAGGATATTCTACGGGCTAAAATAGCCTTGTTAAATGCTATAATGTTTATTCAAAAGGTTTGATTTTTTGCTGTGGGTGTTATTATTTACTTAAGTATATCAATCACAAAAATTTTTCATAAGTAGCATATTCTGGCTTTTAGGTGAGTGTAAAATCCTAATAATCAAAAGTGTATATAAGCCTTATTGTAATATAATATGGTTAAAGTGAAACATTTTGGCAGGCGGTGGCTTTATTAAATACTATGAAAAAATATCTACTGCTAACGTTAATCACGCTGACCATTTTTTGTTTTAAAGCTACAGCACAGCAATTTGTATTGTCGGGCCAGGTAACCGATCAAAAAGGTGCGCCGGTTTCATTTGCTTCGGTTTATATCAAAAACTCTACTTACGGATCAACTGCTAATGAAGATGGCAACTACTTTTTTAAATTGAAGCCCGGCACTTATGATATTATATACCGTTTTGTAGGCTATAAAGAAAAGATCGAAAAAATTACCATAACTAATCATAATGAAGAGCGCAATGTGCAACTGGAGAGTGACCTGTTTGTGTTGCAATTAGTAAAAGGTAAAAAAATTGAAATGTATGACCCCGCAATTGATATTATGCACCAGGTTATCAATAAACGCGAGTACTATTTAAATGAAGTAAAATCATACTCATCTGTTGAATATATTAAAGGAGTTAAATTAATATTGAGCTCCCCTAAAACCCTTTTAGCCAAGGGTATAGCAAAAATACTTAAGCTGGACACAAACGGAAGAGGAATTGCCTATCAGTCAGAATCATTATCCGATTTTAGTTTTGAGCAATCAAATAAGGTTAAAGAAGTATTTATTGCTTCAAAAGTAGCCGGCTTAAACCCACCGTTTGGTTATAACAAGGCTTCGGACCTGCAAGTGAATTTTTATAAAAACTTATTCACTGTTGATGGCCTGAGCAGCCATGGTTTTGTATCGCCGGTAGCTTCAAATGCATTTAATTATTACAACTATAAGTTATTGGGGACTATTATTCAGGATGGAAAAAAAATTGACAAGATACAGGTAATACCGAGGCATGTTAAGGCTTTGGCATTTACCGGATGTGTTTATATTATGGAAGGCGACTGGCGCATTTACAGCGTTGATCTGATGCTAACTAAAAAAGAAAATAACCTTAACTCTGTTGATACGTTAAAAGTTAGTCAGCAATATATTCCTGTAAAAGACAATATTTGGGAGCCATTATCTTTTCAATATAACTACAAAGGTGATGTTGAGGGGTTTAAATTCAGCGGATATTATTTAGGGATAATTAATAATTATAAAATTGACACCACATTTCAAAAAGACTATTTTACAGGTGAAATTTTGCACGTGGATACAGAAGCCAACAAAAGAAGCCCCGCCTATTGGGCAAACTCCCGGCCGGTACCATTAACACTTACAGAAACCAGGAACTATAATACAAAAGATAGTATAGCAGGGTTAAAAGAATACGGGTACTATCTTGATTCTATTCACCATGCCCAAAACAAACTAAAACTATTTCCCTACTTGGTACATGGCTATTTAGCTACCAACAAAACAGGGAGCGATTCATTATTTGTTTATCCTTTGTTGCAAACCGTATATTATAATACAGTTGAAGGCTACGGAATATATTTGAAAGCGCGGTATTCAAAAACCTATGAAGATAATAGCTCATACAGCATAACCCCCGCTTTACGTTACGGCTTTGCAAATAAATTATTTAGCGCTAATGTGCATTCCGTTTATACTTATGACCAGGAGCACGCCGGTAAGTTTTTTGTAAACTTTGGAACCGATTTGCTTGATTTGAGCAATATAGGTACGCGGTCGCTATATTTTAATACTTTAAGTACTTTGTTAAGCGAGCAAAACTTTGTTAAATATTATCGCTCACAATTTGGGGATATTGGGTTTCAGCGCGAAATTGCAAACGGAATTTTATGGTCGGCAAACCTATCTTATGCAAACAGAACGCAGTTGTATAATATATCTTACAACCATATTTTCACTTATTCAGACAAACAATATACATCCAACAATCCATTAGCAGCGCCTGCCACACCCACTGATGACCGGTCTATATTATTCCCCGAGAATAAAGCACTCACTTTTAATACCTCGTTCAGGTTTATTTTTGATCAGCAATATATCACCAGGCCCACAGGTAAAGTTTATTTACCATCCAATTACCCGGTTATTACAGTTGATTACCGTAAAGGGGTAAATGGTGCTTTGGGCTCGGATGTTGATTATGATTTTGTATCGCTGGAGATCGAACAGGACCACATACCCATGGGTTTATTGGGACATTCGGCATTCAAGATCAAGTTTGGCGACTTTTTAAACCGAAATACCGTTTACTTTATGGATTATAATCACTTTTTGGGCAATCAGGGAACAACATCCGATCCAACATACGTGGGTAGCTTCCATTTTTTACCTTTTTACACTTATAGTACCGATGATCCATTCTTTGAAGCACATTACCAGCATAATTTTGCGGGTGCCATATTTGACAACATACCGTTTTTAAAGAAGCTGAAACTGGAAGAAATAGTTGGCGCCAATTACCTCAGTGAAAAAAGGAACCCAAACTATTCTGAGTTTTATTTCGGCATAAAACGCTTAATTTATGGTGCCGATTACGGCGTATCCTATATGGGGAATAAAAAATACATCCAGGGCTTCAGGATATTTATTGGGTTGAAGTAGGTTTTAGTGATTAGAGATTAGTTAATTGGAGATTAGGCTCGTATGGTGGTTTATGTAAAAACCCTGCAATTTATCCAATAAACTTGCCCTAATTAACCAATCTCTAACCTCTAATCACTACCTTTGCACCTCATTTAACACCGTTTGCAGCGGTATCAATGATTTTATGGAAAAGTACAACACACTACTGTACTATTGTTATTCAACAATAGCAGACGGCGAGCAATTTGCTGCCGATCATTTAAATTTTTGTAAAGATCTGGGTTTAACCGGGCGCATTATTGTGGCCACAGAAGGGCTTAACGGCACCGTTTCCGGTCCGGCTGATGCTTGTAAAACCTATATGGACACCCTGCATGCCGATCCGCGTTTCGCAGGTATCGACTTTAAGGTTGACGAGGTAGATACGCCTTCGTTTATAAAAATGCATGTCCGCTATAAATCCGAAATTGTACACTCGGGCCTGCGCGACCCCAATATGATCAATCCGCAGAAAGAAACCGGCAAGCACCTGGAGCCCAAAGAGTTTTTGGAAATGAAAGACCGGGAAGATGTGGTAGTTTTGGATGTGCGGTCAAACTACGAGCATTCATTAGGTAAATTTAAAAACGCTATAACGCTGGATATTGAAAATTTCAGGGATTTCCCGGCTATGATCAATGAGTTAGCCAAATACAAGGATAAAAAGATACTCACTTATTGCACCGGCGGCATCAAATGCGAAAAGGCGTCGGCTTTGCTTTTGCACGAAGGATTTAAAGATGTTTACCAATTGCATGGCGGCATCATCAAATACGGCAAGGAAGCAGGCGGCGAAGATTTTGAAGGCAAGTGTTATGTGTTTGATAACCGTTTATCGGTTGATGTAAATAAGGTGAACCCGGTGGTTATTTCTACCTGTTATAACTGCGGCACTACAACCCATAAAATGATCAACTGCGCCAATCCCGAGTGCAATGAACATTTTACCCAATGCGATGCCTGCGGCGAAAAAATGGACGGCTGTTGCAGCGATGCTTGTAAAGCGCATCCCCGCAAACGCGTTTATGACGGCACCGGGTATTATGTAAAAGTTCCGCAACCGGTTAATGTGGCTAAGAAAGTTAAGGTTTAAACTTTCTCAACCCTCTTTGCGCGCAGCGAAGAGAGGGTCGCCCAGCGAAGCGTCGGCGGGGTGAGTAACCGCCGACAATGCACTGGCGGTAATGTCGCTCCGCGAGGACTCACCCGGTCATCGCTAAGTCGCTCGACCACCCTCTCTTCGCTTCGCGCAAAGAAGGTAAAAATCGTCAAACTATTTGAATGCGTTTGACCGGTACTTGCACGGCTTTCCTATAAATAAAATTTTATGTAAGTTTGGATTAAAACCTTCAGATACATGAATTTGAAATACACTTACCTGCCCGCCTTATTAGGCATTGCTTTATTTTCTGCCTGCAAACAAAAAGCCGCCAGCACTTCAACCGGCCCGGTTACGGCCGATGAAATAAAAAGTCATATAGCCGTACTGGCCGATGATTCGTTACAGGGCCGCAAACCATTTTCGGCAGGCGAAGTTAAGGCCATCAATTATATATCAGGCCAGTTTAAAAAGTTAGGCTTAGCGCCGGGGAATAACGGGAGTTATTTTCAGGAAGTGCCTATGGTACAGATAACCGGTACGCCAACGCCAACCATGTCCATCACCGGGGCAAAAGGCAATTTGACGCTAAAAGCAGTTGAAGATTATGTGATATTCAGTCGCAGGGAAGAAAATTCAATCCAGATAAAAAACGCGCCCATGATATTTGCGGGTTATGGTATTGTAGCGCCCGAATATCATTGGAATGACTATGCCGGACTTGATGTTAAGGGCAAGGTTGTGGTAGTATTGGTAAATGACCCGGGTTTTAAATCGGGCGACCGTACCCTGTTTAAAGGCGATACCATGACCTATTATGGCCGCTGGACCTATAAATATGAAGAAGCTGCACGCCAGGGAGCTGCCGGCATATTGATTGTTCACCAAACAGAACCTGCAAGCTATGGTTGGAGTGTAATTAAAACGAGCAATACCGGCGGAAAACTATTTTTACAGCAAGCTGATAAACACCGCTCGCGCTGCGAAGTTGAAGGCTGGATAACCGACTCGGTAGCCAAAAAAATATTTGCTTCGGCAGGTATAACCGGCGATATACGCGCTTTAGCGCGTAAACGCGATTTTAAAGCTATCCCTTTAAACATGAACCTTTCGGTTGGTATTAGTAACCAGTTAAAATATGCTATGTCGCATAATGTTATCGCTGTATTAAAAGGCACAGCACGACCTGATGAAAGCATTATTTATACCGCGCATTGGGACCATTTAGGAGTAGGCCAGGCTATTAAAGGCGATTCGATATATAACGGCGCGGTTGATAACGCCAGTGGCGTAGCATCCTTATTAAGCATTGCCAAAGCCTTTACACAAGTAAGCACCAAACCACAACGCAGCATTGTGTTTTTAGCCGTCACCGGCGAGGAGCAGGGTTTGTTAGGTTCGGAATATTACGCTACGCACCCTATTTTTCCGCTCAATAAAACTGTAGCCAATTTAAATATGGATGCATTAGGCTTTTACGGAGAAACGAATGATATAGCTATTACCGGCAAGGGCCAAAATGAACTGGAAGATGAAGTAACTGTTGAGGCCACGAAAAATGGCTGGCATACCGTTGGGGATAAAAAGCCGGGCGCCGGCAGTTATTACCGGTCAGACCATTTTAATTTTGCCAAAGTTGGCGTACCGGCATTAGATATTAACAACGGCGTTGAAAGCATAGCCCATGGGGCCGAATGGGGCCAAAAACAAGCGGACGATTATAACGACCATCACTATCACCAACCTTCGGATAACTATAGTGCAGATATGGATGCTACGGGCATGGCGCAAATAGCCAACATGCTGTTCAATATAGGTTATAAACTAAGCAATGAAACTACTTTCCCCGGCTGGAAAAACGGATCAGAGTTTAAAGCGGTAAGGGATAAGTCGATGGGGAAATAGTAGTGATGTGCCGGTTTTAGATATACAGGTGAATGAGCGGGTGGACTATTTCAAAGCCGAAAAAACTAATGGCTTTACATAGTTTAAAAGTTATTTAAAAAATCAGTCGGGGTTAAGATCGGGATATGTTCAAAGGGGTGCAACACTAACAAATCTTTATCCCCGGTAATAATACAGGAGGCTTGGCTGGCTACAGCCAACTCCAAGTATTTATCATCTTTCGGATCTCTGCAAATCTTAATCGTATTGGATATTTTGATGACTAATCCATCTGCGATTAATGTATTCAGAAACAATAGTCTTTTTTCAGGTGAAAGATACGCGTCGAATTTAGGATTAGATAAAGTCTCAGCATATTCCTGTAAAACGGGTTCAGAAAACACGAGGTTACCCAATGACAAAGCTTTCTTTATGGCGAGGGCCGGATTCAGCGAGGAAAAAATCGCTACGCTGATTATAACATTGGTATCTATTATAAAATGTTTATCCGGCATGGGCAGAATAGGTATTCCCAAAAAGGTTTTTCATTGTTTCCTGGTCCCATTCCATTAATTCTCCAAGCTTTTCTATAGTCAATCCGTTTTGAGTAGCTTCGTCACTTATCTCGTTCATTACAGTGAAAAGTGCCGTGTTTTGCTTTTCTTTCAGAATTTTTTCAAGAAGAAGATTAACGGCTGTATTGATGGCGGTTTTCTCCTGTGGAGCGGCATTGTTGTAATTATCCGCAACAGAATCATCTACCGGTAAAGTAAGTATTCTCATGATGTTGTTAATCTGTTTACTCAAATTTACACAAAACATACTGATATTCAAAAAGCGTATAAAACCCCCATTTAAAGATCACAGAAATAGTAACGTGTTGATCACACTATTATAAAACAAAAAATTTAATACTAAATTGCATTTAATAACTGACCCTTTATTAGCACATCAATGAAAAAAACCTTTACTTTCCTGCTGCTTATTTCCTGCTCTTATGGCTTTGCTCAAAAACTGGAGAAGCTGACTGTCGAAAAAATTATGCGCGACCCAATATGGATGGGTACCGCGCCCTCCAACATTAGCTGGAGCAACGACAGTAAAAAGATATATTTTGACTGGAACCCCGAAAAAGCCGACCACGATGTGCTATACGCGATAAGCCCGGCAGACCCCAAGCCCGAAAAGGTAAATTTGGAAGACAGAAAAGACATGCTGCCCACCAACGGGCCGTGGAACAAAGCGCATACCCTAAAACTTTATGAAAAAAATGGCGACATCTTTTTTTATGAACTAAAAACGGGGAAATCAACGGCGCTGACCAATACAGCCGACCGCGAAAGTAACCCGGCTTTTAGTGGCGATGAAACCAGGGTGCTTTTTTTACGCACGAACAACCTGTATTCAATCAAATTAAATGGAGGTGAATTAACCCAGCTAACCAACTTTACAAGTACCGCTGCGACTGCGACTCCAGCAACTGCGACAGCCGGACGCGGTGGTGGAGGCGGCGGACAAGGCGGCGGAGGTGGCAGGCGCGGCGGAGGTGGAGCAGCCGCTACTGCAACTACAACCACTGGAGGCGGAAGGCAACGTGGAACGCAAACTGAAAGCGCGGCCGATATGCAGGCAAACTGGCTTAAAAGCGAGCAACTGGATTTGTTTGACATCATTAAAAAGAAGGATAAAGAAACCAAATATGAGGCTGCTGAACGGAAAGAGCTACAGCCCAAAAGAATGCGGGAAATTGCCATTGATGATAAACAAGTGGGTAATGTGCAGTTAAGTCCTGATGGGCGATATATCACCTATCGCTTAACCAAACAAGCTACAGGCGGCATACGCACCAATGTGCCAAGTTATGTTACCGCATCGGGTTATACCGAGGATATCCCTAACCGTACAAAGGTAGGTGCGCCGCAGTCAACATCAGAAGCATTTGTATATGATCTGCAGCGCGATACTGTTTATAGCATATCAACCAAAACAATTCCGGGCATTAAGGATATACCTGAATACTTTAAAGATTATCCGCAGGAACTGGAAGCACGTAAAGCCCGCAATGAGGAACGCGTAGTGAATGTTGGCGGTGTAAGCTGGAGCCAGGATGGGATGAATGCAGTAGTAACGGTTTCGGCAGAGGACTATAAAGACCGCTGGATAATGAAATTGGACCCGGCAACCGGCAATCTTTCCCTGCTTGACCGTCAGCATGATGATGCCTGGATCGGTGGCCCCGGCATTAACGGCTTTGGTGGCGGCATTGGCTGGGTAGATAACCAGCATATTTATTTTCAGAGCGAGGCCAGCGGCTACTCACATATTTATGTAGAGGATGTGGCTACAGGCGATAAAAAACAACTAACCAGCGGCAAATTTGAGGTATCGACCTTAAAATTATCAAACGATAAAAAAGACTTTTACTTTACCGCTAATATAGAACACCCGGGTATTTATCATTTTTACAAAATGCCGGTTACCGGCGGTACACCCGTAAAGCTAACCAGTATGAAAGGCGGCAACGAGGTCGAACTTTCGCCTGATGAAAAGTGGCTGGCTATACGTTACTCGTATTCCAACAAACCCTGGGAGCTGTTTGTGCAGCCCAATAAGCCCGGCGCAAAAGCAGTACAGGTAACCAATTCAACCACCGAAGAGTTTAACTCATACCCGTGGCGCGACCCGGAAATGATCACCTTTAAAAACCGCTATGGCACGGATATTTATGCCCGTGTTTACCCGGCTAAAAACCCCGACCCTTCAAAACCTGCTGTGGTATTTGTGCATGGCGCAGGCTACCTGCAAAATGTAGATTATCGCTGGAGCTCTTATTTCCATGAATATATGTTCAATAATCTGTTAGCCGATAATGGTTATACTGTAATGGATATTGACTATACCGGCAGCTCGGGCTATGGCCGCGATTTCCGCACCGGTATATACCGCCACATGGGCGGCAAGGACCTTACCGACCAGGTTGACGGCGTAAAAGTGTTGGTGGATAAGTATGGGGTTAACCCGGCGCATGTAGGCCTGTACGGTGGCTCGTACGGTGGTTTCTTAACGCTGATGGCCATGTTTACCACGCCCGATGTTTTTGCCGCAGGCGCGGGCCTGCGCTCGGTTACTGATTGGGCGCATTATAACCACGGCTATACCGCCAATATTTTAAATGAACCCTATAATGACCCGAAAGCATATAAGTTGAGTTCGCCAATTTATTTTGCCGATGGCTTAAAAGGCCGCTTGCTGATGTGCCACGGGATGGTTGACCAGAATGTAAACTTCCAGGATATTGTGCGGGTATCGCAAAGACTGATCGAACTGCATAAAAAGAACTGGGAACTGGCCGTTTTCCCGGTTGAAGATCATGGATTTGTAGAGCCAAGCAGCTGGACGGATGAATATAGCCGCATATTGAAATTGTTTGATGAAACGCTGAAGAAAACGAATTAATTTTAAATTAAACTTACGAAGTTTCTCAACGGCAAAGCCCTCAATGAGGCCTTTGAAAAACATAATACACCGAATTAAACTTCGTAAGTTTTTTGAAGATAGAACCATGTCAAACATCAACCTCATTATAGAAGAGCGCCCACGTAACATTGGCAACTTTATGGTTGGCCGGTTATTGCCTTTCCGCGATAAAAGGATGGTTGGCCCTTTTATATTTATTGACCACATGGGCCCCGAGGATATGCAGGCAGGTGAAAACATGGATATTGGCCCGCATCCGCATATCGGCCTCTCAACCCTTACCTTTCTTTTTGAAGGGAACGTTATGCATAAAGATAGTTTGGGGACTGAGGTAGAGATAAAACCCGGCCAGGTTAACTGGATGACAGCCGGAAGCGGCATTGTACATTCAGAAAGGACACCCGGCTACCTGCGCGATAAACCAAAAGCCCTGCATGGCCTGCAAATTTGGGTGGCGTTGCCTAAAACTCTTGAAGAGATCCCGCCTTCTTTTTTCCATGCCGATGTAGAAGACCTGCCGCAATGGGAAACGGATGGCATTGCCTATAAATTGATCGCGGGTTCGATAATGAGTAAAAAGTCGCCGGTACCGGTGTTTAGTCCGCTTTATTTTTTAGAGCTTAAAAGTAAGGACAGGCAAACAGTTAAAATAGGCAATGAACTTTATGGCGAAGCGGGGTTATACATACTGGAGGGCAGCATAGAAAGCGAAGGCACTACTTTTGGGTCGAAAGAATTACTGGTGGCAAAGGATAACAGCCTTTGCGAATTTATATTAAACCCCAATACCACCATTTACTTTTTTGGCGGCGAACCATTTGCCGAAGAACGTTTTATTTACTGGAATTTTGTATCGTCAAACAATGAACGGATAGAGCAGGCTAAAAACAAATGGCGCGAACAAAAATTTACCCCCGTCCCCGGCGAAACAGGTTTTATTCCTTTACCGCCTGATAATATTAATTTAAAGCAGCATAAATAAATTAGCTGTGCTGTAACAGGTAGTGTTAATAACGGCCCATTGTTAACAAGCGTAAATTTAATTTGAAGTAAAGGCGGAGGTAATATGCCGCCTTTACCTTTGGTGAAAACTACCATGAAAAAATTAGTTTTAGCAATACTGGTCCTCGGTATTGCTTTACGCACACAAGCACAGGAGTATAAAACCGAAAATGTAGTGATAATAACCCTTGATGGCCTCCGCTGGCAGGAAGTTTACCGTGGTGCCGATTCGTCGCTGATCAACTCAAAATATACCGATAATAAAGCGGCTGTACAAAAACAATTCTGGAGCGCGTCGGCCGAAGACCGGCGTAAAATATTGTTCCCTTTTTTATGGTCGGCAGTGGCACAACGGGGGCAATTATACGGCAACCGCGATATTGGCAATATGGATGAAGTAGCCAACAAATATTTTTTTTCATACCCGGGCTATAACGAAATATTTACAGGTTTCCCCGATCCGCGTATGAATACCAATAACCCCATTACCAACCCCAATACCAACTTATTGGAGTTTTTAAATAAACAAAAAGGGTTTGAAAACAAGGTGGCCATATTTTCGTCGTGGGAAAGGTTTCCGCAGATATTGAATGTAAAACGATCGGGCTTAATGGTTAATGCGGGATATATGGATTTGGCTGCCCCCGGGATGAGCGATAAGCTGAAATACCTGAACGAACTACAGCATAAAGCGCCCCATTATTTGGGCGACTCTACAAGGCTGGATTTTTTAACCTACGAGTTTGCCTCCGCCTATTTAAAACAATATCAGCCGCGTGTATTATATATCGCTTTTGACGAAACGGATGAAATGGGACATGCCGGAAACTATCCTTTTTATTTAGACCGCGCACACCAGGCAGATGCTTTTATACAACAGATATGGGAATATTTGCAAACTAACCCGGCCTATAAAAACAAAACTACACTTATAATTACCTGCGATCATGGCCGTGGCGACGCGGTTACCACCTGGCGCAATCATGGCGTGTTTATAGCGCCGCACTCTGAGCAAACGTGGTTTGCCGTTTTAGGCCCCGATACACCCCCTGTAGGCGAAATGCGGGCAGCCGGCATTACTTACCATAAGCAGCTTGCACAAACCATAGCTAATTTATTGGGATTTGATTTTAAGGCTGCGGCAGGGCATGAGGTAGGCAATGCGATTAAAAGCGTTACCTACGGGCAGTTGTTGGGGTTGGCTAAATAGATAGTAAGCCGTCTCCGATTCGCGGGAAGCTTGTTATTCAAGACGCATTTGGTATTTTAACTTAATATGAGTTCGATATATTTGCCTAACCTCAACCGCTCTTTGTCTCATCCGTCCGCAAAAAGGCGCTTCCGTTGTAGAAGGGTTGGGGTGTTAATGAACACTTAACCTCATTTTATACTTAAAAAAACGGGAATAACTATCGATGAAACTTCACCTTTAACTTAACTTCGGCAGCTTTTCCATCGCTTGCGCCAACCCATTTTGGGCCGTTTACGATAAGGTTTATGGCGCGTTGGTTTAGTTTATCGGTTCCGTCTTTTATTACCCTTATATTACTCACAGCGCCATCGGTATTAACCGTAAATACCAATTTAACAGTAGCGGTTTTACCATCCTTTATAACCCCGTTTTCTTTTAGGTATTTATTATAAGCATCCCAGCCGGGTAAAGGGTGCGGGGCATTATCAATTTGCTGCTCTTGTTTAAACGTTTCGGGGCGGGTGATCGCCACTTCGGCCAAAGTTTTGCTGGCTGGTACTAATTCAATTTTTAAATCTTCTTTATTGTTGATCTTAACTTGCTGGCTGTTATAACCAATATAAGCTATAGTTAATGTAGCATCATTTGCGGGCACGGCAATGCTGAATTTGCCATCGGCGCTTGTTTGTACGGCTTGTTGTTTCCCGTTTACTTTTACGGTTACACCCGGCAACGCGCTACCGTCGGCCTTATCCACTATCTTGCCGGTAAGGGTACGGGTATTTGATTTATCTTTAACAGCCAAACCAGCTATCCTGCCTGATAAGGCTTGTTGCACGGTAGCGGTATCCGCTGTTTTTGCATAGGCATTAACAGTTGCTACACTGCCGGTAACGCTAACCTTCTTTTGAGTGCCATAGCCTATAACCGTCACTTCGTTAAGCGACTTACTATTTGCTTTATTATAAGGGCTTGCTTTGTAATCCACCGTATCTGCCTTATAAGGAATTGCCTGCGCTGCTGCTTGGGTTGCCTGCCTGTTTGTGCCCCTTATCATCACCTCATTCAACTTGGCTGTTGACCGGTTAGTCGCTATCCCATCTGACCGGTTAGCCGCTATTAATTGTTGTTTATAGGCGGTATCCGTAGTTATATTTAACACTTTGTTTGGGGCGCCCGACTTGATCCCGGTTTTGGCGGCCTGGTCGCCATAGTCATCCACGATCTGGATTTTGTCAACTATATCGGCAGGCAGGTTTCTGGTTGCTTTTGCTACGTCGCCACCCATAAAATCTTTCCCGTTTACCCGCGCTTTGGTTACCTGCTGGCCCTGGTGTGTAATATTGCCATCGGCACCCACCGCCATACCCTGTATGTTTTTCAATATTTCATCAACTGCCGGGTTTTCCCTAACCTTATAATTGCTTGCTTTATAATCAACCGTATCTTCTTTATAGGTTACTTTATTTCTATCCTCCTTTGCTATTGCCGACGCGAGCATTTCGTCATGATGTGGAACGGGTATTATAGACTGTTTTTTTACGATTGACCCATTTTCTTGTTTTGCAGGGGTGTTTTTTTGTACGGTGGCAATTTGCACGGCTGGCGGTTGCTTCGTTTCGGGATGTTTATTGGTTTTGTTCGGCTTTACTAAATCCGCATATTGTTTTACAACCGGTTTTGGTGTAAAGGCCCAATAACCTATGCCCACCATTAATACTAAAGCCGCCGCTATGGGTAAAATACGCCATAAAATAATATTGCGTTCCTTTTTAGGGGCTATTCGTTTTGCCAGCCTTTGCTGCAACTCAGCGAGATTGGCTTGCTGGTCTTTCCCCGCTGCTTCATATCCTTCAATAGCCTCCATTAAAAACGGATCGTCCTGCGCTTCGCGTTCCAGCCGGTGCATAGCGCGGGCATCCAATTTACCTTTTAGGTATTGGCCTATTTGCGATATGTTGGTCTTTTTAGCGCTCACGGTTCTTCTCCAAACAAATTTTTAAATTCCGTTTCCCGTTCTGGATATAACTTTTTACTTCGTTCATGGTATATCCGGTATCGTCGGCAATCTCTTTATAACACTTTTCGTCTATATAAAACAACTGGATACTCACTTTTTGGGCCTCGGGCAGTTTCTCTTTACAACGCTCCAAAGCGGTCAAATCTTCTTCCTTTTCATTATCAGGATGCAAATCATCAGCCAATTCCATAATATCATCTAAAGCAGTGGCCTGCATTTTCTTACCACTCCGTAACTGCATCAGGCAAAAATTGCGGCTTAATACATGCAGCCAGCTTTTAAATTGTTTAATATCATGCTTTTCGGCTTTAATGATCAGCTCCTCAAAGATCTGCATTACGGCATCCTTGCTTTGTTCCTCATCCTTCAAATATTTAAGGCAAACGCCATAAACCAGGTGCATATATTTTTCATATAAAGCCGCAAGCGATGCAAGGTTGCCGGTTTGTTTATATTCCTGCAACAGCTTTTCATCGCCCTTATCATTGGGTTTGCCTGGACTTTTTAAGAAGTTCATTAAGACCAACAAAATAAAATTATTTTATGGTTTATGGAAATCTATAAGCTGCTGCATCATAAGGGTATAAATTCCAAAAAAAGCAATCAACCGGAATAGTAACCTTAAATTTTGAAAACATGAAAAACTATCTCATTATCCTGGTAACCCTGATAGGCTTAACCAGCTTTAAGTTTGATAAAGCCCGTAACATCAGCGGCACGGTTTACAGCCTCGACGATAAAAAACCTATAACGGGTGTACGTGTAAGCGTGGAAGGTGCGGGTAACGCTGCCAATACCGATACACAGGGACGTTATCACATTGCTGTTCCCAATGGTAAAACCAGGCTGATCTTTGCTGCTAAGGGATATGATAATGATACGCTTACGTTATCCAACAGCAATACACTGGACGCTTATATGGTTAAAACAATCATATTCCACACTTATAAAGCGGATACTGTGGCTTACAAAGCAAGTCCATATAAAGCAGGTACGGCAGATTATAAAGCAAGCAATTATAAGGTTAGGGAAAACCCGGCAGTTGATGAACTGTTGAAACACATTCAGGGTATGGAAGTAAATGCCGATGGCAGTATTACACACCAGGGCCAGCAGGTAACTAAAGCGCGGGTAAACGGCAAAGACTTTACAGGGAGTAATACGCAAAGTGCTGCTTCGCTTAGTGAAGTTGTAGTGGTTGGGTATGGTGCGCAAAAAAAGGCCAGTGTTACAGGAAGCAATATGCAAAGTACTACCAAAAACCTACCTGCCAACGCACTTAGAGAGGTACAAATAGTTGATGATTACGGCAACCAGGCAAATATTGCCGGCGTAAAAACCTTTGACCAAACCAAATCTTCTAATTATATGATAAGGGGCGGAGTTAATGCCGGCAACGAATCGTACAACAGGATAATTGAAAATCAATTTCTTGACCCGAAAGCTACGCCCCTGTCCACCTTCGCGGTTGATGTGGACGCGGCGGGGTACAGCAACGTGCGGAGGTTTATCAATAACGGGCAGTTACCGCCAAAAAACGCGGTGCGGATAGAAGAGATGATCAACTATTTCCATTACAACCAACCTGAGCCAACCAATGGCGACCCGGTAGCTATCCAAACCGAACTTTCATCAGCCCCGTGGAACCCGCAGCACCGCCTGTTACGCATAAGCCTGAAAGCCAAAGATGTGAAAACCGATATGCTGCCGCCCTCAAACCTGGTGTTTTTGTTAGATGTTTCGGGTTCGATGGCCGAGCCCAATAAATTATCGCTGGTAAAAGCGTCTATGAAATTACTGGTTGACCAGTTAAGGCCAATAGATCATGTAGCTATTGTGGTATATGCAGGCGAGGCCGGGCTAAAGCTGCCAAGCACGCCGGGCGACGAAAAAACAAAGATAAAGGATGCCATTGACCAGCTAAATGCAGGCGGCTCAACCGCGGGTGGTGCAGGCATTATCATGGCCTACCAGGTAGCTAAGGATAAATTTATTAAGGGCGGCAACAACCGTATCATAATGGCTACCGACGGTGATTTTAACGTAGGCGCATCAAGCGATAAAGATATGCAGCAGTTGATTGAAGATGAGCGCCAAAGCGGCGTAAGCATATCTATACTGGGTTTTGGCATGGGTAATTTAAAAGACAGCAAAATGGAAACCATGGCCGATAAGGGACATGGCAACTACGCCTATATTGATAACATTACCGAGGCTACAAAAGCTATGGTAACCGAGTTTGGCGGCACGCTGTTCACCGTTGCTAAGGATGTGAAATTGCAGATAGAGTTTAACCCGGCCAAAGTGCAGGCGTACCGCTTGTTAGGCTATGAAGACCGCCTGTTAAACAAAGAGGATTTTAACAACGACAAAAAGATCGGCGGCGATATGGGTGTCGGCCATACCGTTACCGCTTTATATGAAATTATCCCCGCAGGGCTAAAAGATAGCTTTACCACCAGTGTTGACCCGCTGAAATATCAAAAGACCGACGCTAATGTAACGCTCAATAATTCGCCCGAAATGGTGACCATCAAGTTCCGCTACAAACAACCGGATGGTGATAAAAGCGAAATGGAACAGGTGGCCGTAAATGACGAACCAAAAGCTTTAGCCAAAACCACAAATGATTTCCGCTTTGCCGCCTCCGTTGCCGAATTTGGGTTATTGCTGCGCGATTCGGAGTTTAAACAGCAAGCCAGCTTTAACAGCCTAATTACCATGGCCAAAGCAGCCAAAGGAAAAGACGACGACGGCTACCGCGCCGAGTTTATCCGCTTAGCAGAAAGTGTTAAGCTGATGAGCGGGGTTGTGGGTGGGGATTAGAGATTAGTTAATCAGGGATTAGGGGCAAAAGTAGCTGATCCCTGGTTTTATTTTACCAAAATATTATATTTTAGAAATCAATAGTGACTGGAGGCAGTTTAATATGTACAGCAAGTATCTTGATAGCATTTTAAGGCTGCTTGAGGTGCTGTTAAGGCAACATGAGGCAGCTTTAAGACGGTTTTTTACGGCATTGAAACATAGTAGCAGATTTGTTTTTGATTGGATAAAAGGCAGGGTTCAATACGCTGTTTTTGGTGTGCATTGCTTAGGTTCTAAGCTGTATTTTAGCTATAACAGGCTATATGAACAATGCATTTTGAGAAGCGGGCATTTTTTTGTATCTTTAATAGTAAACCTCAATTCTGCATGGTTTCCGAGGGCTTTTTTCGCCCGATTTTTCAACAAAAAAATACAAAAAAAATAAAACTGAATTTCCCCCAATTTTTGGGGTGAAGAGATTGTTCTTTGAAATTATTTATTCAATAGCTAAACGCATTATATTTGTTAAACCTATAATCCAAACACTTACCTAATGAAACACTTATTACTCCTGGTGTTGGCAGGCTGCATATACAGCAGCGCTCGCGCACAATCAACCGGTACACCCACCGATCAGCAAAGCGCATACGGTTCCATGCAGTTTAACAAACCTATTTATGACCTGGAAGATCATTGGGTAGCATTCCCCAAAAACGAAAAGACGGGCAAATACCCGTTCGGATTTATCTATCTCGATATGATGGCCGGTTTTACCTTTAACCTGGAGGGCAACTTCAGCCTTGATGCGCAGGGGCATGTGTATCGCGACTCGACCGACTATATAAAAACCGCTATGTATAAAGTGCGTTTAGGCCCCAATACCAAACTGGTATATGCCATTACCGACAATATGCGGACTGACCTGAAAGTAAAACCCGTACCCGATTGGTTGGCAGTGTACAAACATGGCAGCTCGGACAAGAATTCGGTTGCTACGAATGTACAGATCGGCAAACACCTCAACTCGGTAGGCGGGGCACAAAAAGCGCTCGGGTACCTGGAAAGCGCTTACAAAACCGAGCCACATGCCACCGGGTTGGAGTTTGAACTCACTTACTCTTACAATGAGTTAAAGCAATATGATAAGGCCATTACCATATTAAACGCGGCCATAGCTAATGCGCCTACAAACCCTATGTTTTACCGCGAGCTGGGCTATGCTTATACTAAAAATATTGATTTTGACAATGCTATTATTGCCTACACAAAGGGTATTGATATAGCCAAACAACGTAACCCGGAAGCAAGAATGGAAATGGTACAAAACCTAAGTTTGGTTTATTGCCAGCTAAAGCAATTTGACAAAGCCGTAACCTTAATAAACAATGCCATAGCCGATGCGCCCGATAACATTTCATTATACATTTTGGAAGCCACCACTTATTTAAAAGGCAGCGACCCTGACAATGCTATAAAAGCCTATACTACTGCTATAGATATAGCTAAGCCAAACCAGTTAGAGCAAAAAGCCGAATTGGCCTGGGCCATAGCCATAATTTACCGCGACCAGAAAAAAGACATGATTCTTTATGGTACCTGGGGTAAGAAGGCAAAGGATTGGGCCCCGGCTAATTCAAAAGCAGCACAGGCTTTAAGAAATGTTGTTTTGTAAAGAGACTTGAATGGGGAAGAAGCAACAACAGCGTGTAATTTTCCCCTGATAGATAAAACGATATCCCGTTCCAACTATGTCTCTGCACATTTAGCTTAAACAACCTGTTACTCACTGATACAGCAAAACCCTATGCCTACCATAAACCTAAAGCACAGCAATACCCTATTAATAACAGGCATAGCCATCGCTATCTTATTTTACCCTGTTGTGGGTGGCCTATTATATTGGGGCAGGCCGTATAGTGTTGCTAATATTTTCACCTCTCGGTTATTAATTTGGCTGGAAGTGCTGTTGCTATACTTTTATGCCCGCAAGGTGGAGCGAAACAACCTTTTGCTTTGGTCGGAAGTTGATTATGGGTTTTGGTTTTACCCGGCATCGGTTTTAGTATTGTATCTTTTGGCTATAGCAAATGGCGTAATTTCAAGCATTCCCCGGTTTTTTGGCTGGCACGATAATTACAAGGTGGTCAATTCCATGATGGGCCTCATAACTAAAAACACAGCACTGATGATTTTTGGGGGAATAACGGCCGGAGTTACTGAAGAACTGATCTTTCGCGCTTACCTGGTGCCAAGGCTTACGTTGCTTTTTAAAAACAGGTATCTGCCCGTTATAATATCATCGTTAATGTTTGCGGCTATTCATTACCGGTATTATAACCTTAAAGAAGTAATATTTGCCTTTTTAATAGGCGTCATATTTGCCATACATTACCAAATGTACCGCAATATTAAAGTGCTGATGCTTACCCACGCCATCATCGACCTTATAGCCTTTTTAATTTTCAGAACCGCGCAGGCACATCACATACCTATTAAATACTAAAAGAGTGCTTTTTATCACAATAGTAAATTCGAAATTGAACATCCAAAATCCGAAATCAAAAAAACAATTTGCAACTCTCAATAATTATATTTTACTTTGAGTAACAAAGTACTTTTAAATGGAAGAAAAAGAAATCCGGGACGAGCTTACCTCCATTCGCAACTTAATGGAGCGGTCATCCAAATTTATATCCCTGAGCGGGCTGTCGGGGATACTGGCCGGTGTTTATGCGTTGATAGGGGCAGCGGCAGCCTATAACTTATTGTATAATAACATAGGCCAGCGCATTTATAACCCACACTACCGTATTATAGAAGATATTGAGGTAATAACCTTACTAAGCATTGCCCTTGCGGTACTGGTGGCATCAGTGGCAACCGGTTTTATATTAAGTTACCGTAAGGCTAAACTAATGGGGCAGCCCATTTGGGGGCCAACCAGTCGTTCGTTATTGTTTAATATGGCTATCCCGCTGGTATCGGGCGGGCTGCTGATACTCATCTTAATAACCCGCGGTTACTATGGCATTGTGGCCCCGGCATCATTAATTTTTTACGGCCTGGCCCTAATAAGTGCAAGTAATTTTACCTTTACCGATGTAAAGTACCTGGGTATAATGGAAATTATATTAGGCTTAACAGCCGCTTGCCTGCCGGGCTATGGCTTATGGTTTTGGGCAATTGGATTTGGTTTGCTGCACATTATTTACGGCAGCGTAATGTATTTTAAATACGACAGATAGGTGAAGGTACCTTTTGAAAAATTAGATAAAGCGTTTGAAAACCGGCTGCGGCTGCAAATAATGAGCGTACTGGTAGCCAATAACCGGTATGATTTTAATTCGCTTAAAGAGCTGCTGGATACTACCGACGGTAACCTGGCCTCGCATTTAAAAGCCCTGGAGAAGGAAGAATATATCATAGTACATAAAGCCTTTTTGGGCCGTAAACCCAATACCAATTACGAGGCTACCGAAACAGGCAAACGGGCATTTAAAGAACATCTTAACACTTTAGAAAAATTAATAAAACAACAAAAATCAAACTAAATTTTTTTCACCATTTACTTTGAAATAAAAAGTACTTTTAAAACCAAAAGCATGATCGAAGAACAAGAAAGACCCAAAGGGTTAATGGATTGGCTCAAGGAGTCGGTAACCGTTAAATTAGCTTTTATAAGCGTACTGGTATTGGTGCTGCTTATCCCCTCCTCATTAGTTGAAAACTTGATCAATGAGCGGGCAGCGCGGCAGGAAGATATGATGAAGGATGTATCCGACAAGTGGTCGGGCAGTCAGCTGATACAGGGCCCGGTTTTGATCATCCCCTATAAAAAACAGGTAAAATATATTGACACCGCAAACAGGGAAACAAGCAAGGATGCTATAGAAAACTTATACATTTTGCCTGATAACCTGCATATTAAAGCCGTACTGGTTACTCAAATTTTGCATCGTGGCATATTTGATGTAGCGGTTTACAATACCAGGGTTGAGGTATCGGGCAATTTCACCAAAGCCGACCTCAACGCCTTGTCGTTATCGCCTGATCAACTGTTCCCGGATAAGGCCAGGATCATGTTCAGCATATCCGATTTGAAAGGACTAAAAACCAACCCGGTTGTTAAAGTTGCAAATCAAACGCCTGCAGCCGAGCCTGCCTTTAACGACGATGCTGTATTTGATAATGGCCTGCAGGCGGCGGTTAACTTATCAGGCTTAACCAACGGGGAAGTCCCCTTTAATTATACGCTCGATTTGAAAGGAAGTGAAGAATTAAACTTCCTGCATTTAGGCAAAACAACCGATGTTGCCGCTAGCGGCGATTGGAGCACGCCAAGTTTCGGCGGCCGGTATTTGCCTGATGAACGCAAGGTTGATAAAAATGGATTTTCGGCCAAATGGCACATGTTGTATTATAACAGGCCATTCCCGCAGCAATGGACCGGCGATAATACCCAATTAAAAAACCAAAAGAAAAATGAGGTGGCCACCTTTGGTTTAAAGTTACGCCTGCCGGTTGACCAGTATCAAAAAACTACCCGCACCAGTAAATATTCATTACTGATCATCATGCTTACGTTTATATCATTGTTTTTAACTGAGCTTATCCGCAAGCAAAGGATACATGTATTTAACTACGTTTTGATAGGCGCGTCCATGATCATTTATTATTCGCTGCTGCTCTCTTTTTCAGAACAGATAGGTTTTAATGCAGCCTACGTAGTGGCCTCGGTGGCAACTATTGGCCTTATTGGCACCTTTATATGGTCGCTACTAAAAAACAAGACAGCCGCGTTATTATTCGCGCTGATACTCGCGGTGTTTTACACATTCATATTTGTAATTATACAATTAGAAGACCTGGCGTTACTGGTTGGCAGCATTGCTTTATTTATGATAATAGGCGCATTGATGTATTTTTCCCGAAAAATTAACTGGGATAGAAATTAAATTTTGCCCCAAGAGCATTGACGACTTTCAAAAAGTTGTCAATGCTGATACCTCAGCGAAATCCATTGATCATGCAAAATCAGCGGTTCAGACATTTTCCCTACCTTTGCCCTAATGAGCAGGGGAAAAACCAATAACCAACTTTTTGAAAACGTTACCATTTTTGACATTGCCGAAGAAGGCAAGGGCGTAGGCAAGGCGGATGATTTTGTATTGTTTGTAGAGAAAGCCGTGCCCGGCGATGTTGCCGATGTGCAGGTGTACCGCAGCAAAAAAAATTTTGGCGAGGCTAAAATAGTAGCGTTAAAGCAAGCCTCCGAATACCGCACCGAACCTTTTTGCGAACATTTTGGCACCTGCGGCGGCTGCAAATGGCAGCACATGACCTACAGGGCCCAGCTAACATTTAAACAAAAAACCGTAGCGGATGCGTTGAGCCGCCTTGCTAAAATAGATGTAGCAGGCATACTGCCTATACTGCCTTCGCCTGCCGACAGGTATTATCGCAACAAGCTCGAATTTACTTTCAGCAATAAACGCTGGCTGTATGACGGCGAAAGCCGCGATAATGAGCAATTAGACATGAACGCCCTCGGCTTTCATATTCCCGGGCGTTTTGATAAGATACTGGATGTAAACCATTGCTATTTGCAGGCCGACCCATCTAACGATATTCGTAACCGTGTGGATGTTTTCGCCAAAGAGCACGGCATAAGTTATTACGACCTTAGGGCGCATACCGGCGCGTTGCGCAACCTCATCATCCGCACCTCGTCAACCGGCGAGTTAATGGTGATCGTGGTTTTTGCTTATCCTGCCGAAGATGAAGTGAAAAAGTTAATGGGCTTTGTTGAGGCTGAGTTCCCGCAGATAACCTCATTGCTCTATATCCTCAACGAGAAAAAGAACGATACTATTTTTGACCAGGAGGTTGTAGCCTGGAAAGGGCCTGAGTATATTCATGAAGAAATGAATGGTATCCGCTTCCGCATCGGGCCAAAATCATTTTACCAAACCAACAGCATACAGGCGCTGCATCTTTACGAAATAGCCCGCGACTTTGCCCAATTTAAAGGCGACGAACTGGTTTATGACCTGTACACCGGCGCCGGTACCATTGCCAATTTTATTGCCGGTAGTGTAAAAGAAGTGGTGGGCGTTGAATACGTGCCAAGCGCTATTGAAGACGCTAAGATCAACAGCGCCATAAACAATATTACCAACACCAAATTTTACGCGGGCGATATGAAGGATGTGCTGTCGGCTGATTTTGTGGCAGAGCATGGCAAACCTGATGTGATCATCACCGACCCGCCCCGCGCGGGTATGCATCCCGATGTTGTGGCGCGGCTAATGGAAATTGAAGCCGAAAAAATTGTATATGTAAGCTGCAACGCCGCCACCCAGGCCCGCGACCTGCTGGTATTAAAAGAGAAATATGATACCGTAAAAATACAGCCGGTAGATATGTTTCCGCATACGCAACATGTGGAAAATGTGGTGTTGTTGGTGTTGAAAGATTAGTTAATTTGAGATTAGTGATTGGAGATTAGGAAAGAAAATTATCAACTTTGCAGAAGAATTGTCTGAACCATGATTCGCAGGATTAATGGATTGCCTTGATAATATCAAACGAAAAGGAATCCTGTAATCTTTTAATCCTACGAATCAAGGTTCAGACAAAAAACACACAATTATGAACCCCGAAGAACTACTCAACTCACCCCAGGAACCCAGTAAACCCGCTGCGGAAAGTCCGCTGGTAAGCCTGGAGCGCGACCTCAAACTTTTTGACGGTTCTATCCGCGAGGTGGCAACCGAAATTATGGTTGAAGGTTTATCCCAATACCCTATCTTCATTGCCCACCAGCACGAACTGCAATTAGGCGAAGTAATACTGGACCGCCACGACCTTAATTCAACCTGGTCTATCCATGCTTCAACGTTAGAAGAGTTTTTAGAGCGCGGCGTTATCAAAAAAGAGCTACGCGAACGTTTTGTTGATACCTACAAAAACCCAAATAAGTTTATCTGTGTTTTTGTGGTTACGCCCGAGGGCGCGAATTTTGTTTTTGTGCCGTATCAGTAGTTGATTGTAGAGGTTATTGAAAAGTTGAAAATGTTGTAATAGTTTTAAAAGTTAAAAAGATTGCCTTCAATAGCAATTTTATTTAATTTAGCTTGTCAAATCATAACACCGCCAACCATTACAACATTTATAACCACTACAACTTTTATAACCCTTACAACTATTCCATAACCAATGTCATCCCAAAAACTCCTCATCCTAAGCCAACAGCAAATACAGCAAAAGATAGACCGTATTGCCTACCAGATACTGGAAGATAATTTTGATGAAAAGGAGATATTGATAGCCGGAATGCTGCCGCGAGGTACGCACATTGCCCAGCGGTTAAAAAACATTTTGGATGAGATAGCGCCGTTTAAAAGCAAGCTGCTTACCATAGATGTTGACCGTAACAGCAGCAGCCTGAATGCCAAATATGATTTTGATGTTGCCGACTGCCGTAATAAGGTTGTCATCCTGGTTGATGATGTATTAAACAGCGGCAAAGCCCTTGCTTATGGCTTCGGTGTTTTCCTGAATGTTCCCCTTAAAAAATTACGCACCGTAGTACTGGTCGACCGTAACCATAAAAGCTTCCCCATAACCACCGATTATTCGGGCATTGCCCTCTCCACCATTATCAAACAACACGTTGATGTGGTTTTGAATAAAGAAGGTGAGGAAGATGCTGTTTATTTGATGTAAGGAATCCTTGGCCCCCTCTAAATCTCCCCCGGTTGGGGGAGATTTAGAGGGGGCCAAGGATTGCTCTTACACCGTCAACTTCTTATACTTTATCCTCTTCGGCCCGATATCGCCTAAACGTTTTTTGCGGTTTTCTTCATAATCAGAATAATTACCTTCAAAAAAGTAAACCTGCGAGTTGCCTTCAAAGGCCAGTATATGTGTGCATATCCGGTCTAAAAACCACCTGTCGTGACTGATCACTACGGCGCAGCCGCCAAAGTTTTCAAGCGCTTCTTCTAAGGCGCGCAAAGTGTTTACGTCAATATCATTGGTAGGTTCATCCAGCAATAATACATTCGAACCTTTTTTGAGCGTGATAGATAAATGCACCCGGTTACGCTCACCACCCGATAGTACACCAACCTTTTTCTGCTGATCGGCGCCGTTAAAGTTAAACCGCGATACATAGGCGCGCGAGTTAAGCGGGCGGTTGCCCACCATAATGGTTTCTAACCCGCCGGTTACGTTTTCCCAAACAGATTTATTGGGGTCGAGGTCATCATGCAACTGATCAACGTAACCTAAAGCAACGGTTTCACCAACGCGGAAGGTGCCCGCATCCGGTTTATCCTGCCCGGTTATCAAACGGAATAGGGTGGTTTTACCCGCGCCGTTAGGCCCTATTATGCCCACAATACCGGCAGGCGGCAAGCTAAAGTTAAGGTTATCAAACAATAATTTATCGCCGTAACTTTTACTTACGCCGTTAGCTTCTATCACCACATTGCCCAAACGCGGACCCGGCGGAATAAACAGTTCCAGTTTCTCTTCCCTGTCCTTCGTTTCTTCGGATGCCAGTTTATCGTAGTTAGATAAACGCGCCTTTGATTTGGTATGGCGGCCTTTTGGCCCCATGCGTACCCATTCCAGTTCGCGCTCTAATGCTTTTTGGCGTTTGCTTTCGGTTTTATCTTCCTGGGCTAATCGTTTTGATTTTTGGTCGAGCCATGACGAGTAATTGCCTTTCCATGGTAGCCCTTCGCCGCGGTCAAGTTCCAGTATCCACCCGGCCACGTTATCTAAAAAGTAACGGTCGTGTGTTACGGCTATAACGGTGCCTTTATATTGTTTTAAATGTTGTTCCAGCCAGTCTATCGATTCAGCATCAAGGTGATTGGTAGGCTCATCAAGCAATAATACATCCGGCTCTTTCAGCAACAAACGGCATAAAGCCACCCGGCGCCTTTCGCCACCTGATAGTACCGAAATTTTGGTATCCGGCTCGGGGCAGCGCAGGGCGTCCATGGCGCGTTCAAGCTTAGTATCCAGTTCCCAGGCGTTAACCGCGTCAATTTTATCCTGCAGTTCGCCCTGGCGCGTCATTAGTTTATCCATAGCATCGGCATCGCTGTAGTATTCCTCCAGGCCAAATTTCTCGTTTATCTCTTCATATTCTTTAAGCAGGGCGGTAGTTTCGCTTACACCTTCCTCCACCACTTCGCGCACAGTTTTATTAGGGTCAAGCTCCGGCTCCTGGCTCAGATAGCCCACGGTATAGCCCGGCGAAAACACCACCTCGCCAATATTGGTCTTATCAATGCCGGCAATGATCTTTAATAACGACGACTTCCCCGAACCGTTTAACCCTATAACACCAATTTTGGCCCCATAAAAAAAACTGAGGTAAATATTTTTTAATACTGTTTTTTGCGGCGGGTAAACCTTACTTACCCCTGCCATTGAAAATATGATCTTCTCGTCTGCCACCTTTGGTAATTAATTATTGAATGAGTGATTGAGTGAATTATTGAATTGGTAAGCGCAAATATAGTAGTTTGCAGTTTTGAGCGGGCAGTTTACAGTAATTATTGATTTTTTATCACAGTAACCATCCTACATCTTCACAGCGGTCTCCCGCAGATTTAAGTTAACCCATAAAATTTATCCCTATATCACATCCGGTAATCAATTCATTATCACCAAACGTTCCTCTGGAACGTGAAATAATTCTAAATTTATTTCTACCAACCTGGCGTTCCGATGGAACGCTATGCCTTTTTCGTCACACCGTGACGTCTGGTTGGTAGAAAAATAAAAAATCAGACAGGAGCGTTCCATCGGAACGCATGGTGAATTTCGATAATTTTATCCCACCTAATTTTATGGGTTAACTTAAAGTAGCAGACGATCCTGCGTGGTGGTGGATTGGCCTCAAACTTTGCATTTGGGCGCAGGGTGACCATTTTCGTGATGCCAGGAAAATAGTCAGTTACTTGGAAAGTGGTTTTTAATCTGCGAATAAGTTTAAAATAACTATTTTTAGGTCTTTGACCTAAATGAACTAATCTATGGGGAAGCAGAGGTGAGCATGGTGACGCAAAGGCAATTAATTTCAACTAGTTTGAAACAATAACAAATATCATGAAAACATTTCATTTTAAAATTCAAATTAAAGGCATTCAAAACCCACCTGTTTGGCGTCGTGTTGTTGTACCCGTAGATATAACTTTTGATACTTTTCATCAAATTATACAGGCGGCTTTCGATTGGAGCGATTGCCATTTATATCATTTTTCATTACATGCCTGGGGCGCGAAACCTGTTTATAAAATCCCTGATGAAGAAGGTTATGATGATTACGAAGCGGAAGACAGCCGCACGGTTAAACTTTCGGAAGTTTTTTCCAGCCCGAAGCAAACATTTACCTATATGTATGATTTCGGCGATAACTGGGACCATTCAATTACCTTGGAAAAAATAGCCGACGAAACCATAATTTCTGCGCTATGCACTGACGGAAAAGGTGCCTGCCCTCCTGAAGATTGCGGCGGCATACCGGGCTATCACTACCTGCTTGAGGTATTAAATGACCCTAAGAACCCCGAACACAAGGAAATGAAAAGCTGGTTAGGTATGGCAAAGAATGACCGATGGGACGTAAATAGGTTTGATACTATCGCCGCTAATATGCGCTGCGCTGACATACCTTTGGTTTAAGGCTATAAAGACACTAGAAGCCACATGCAACGGCCAACGCGGATTCCCGCGCCAGAGTGGGACGTAGCGGAAAAAACAACGGCAAACTGCCCCCCGCAAACGGCAAACCGAAGAACCGCCCTTCTGTCATGCCATAATTACCTGTTTTTACTCAAAATGGGGCATATATTGCAAACTATAGGTTAAACTATTTAGGCTATACCATATCAAACTGGTAAATACAGCGTTTATATTGTAAAAAATCAATCGCAATTAAAAAATTACACGTAAATAGCTTGTATAAAGTTTAACTTTTAATAGATTGCGTATCATAATAATGTCTGTTTATTGGCAGCCTGAAAAGTTGGCAATAATATTGTTGATAAGTTAAAAACAACGCGTTCTTTCTGTAAAAAGAAATTAATACATTAGGGCGTTTAATAGAGGATATATATGGAAGCTAAATTTTCGCCGCGGGTTAAGGATGTTATTCAATATAGCAGGGAAGAGGCATTGCGTCTTGGGCATGACTATATTGGAACGGAACATCTTTTACTTGGCCTAATTCGTGACGGGGACGGCGTAGCTATAAAATTGCTTAAAGAGTTGGCGGTTGATACTGCCAAATTACGCCGGTCCGTTGAAGATGCTGTAAAAGGAACAATAGGCACCAATGTGCATATTGGCAGCATCCCCTTAACTAAACAAGCAGAAAAAGTATTGAAAATAACTTACCTTGAAGCTAAGATCTTTAAAAGTGATGTAATTGGTACCGAGCATTTATTGCTGTCGATATTACGCGATGAAGACAATATTGCCTCGCAGATACTGATGCAGTTTAATGTAAATTACGAGATATTTAAAGGCGAAGTTGAATCGCATAAAAATAACGTGACCGACGAAATGCCGGGCTCATCAACCGGTGGCGATGATGACTTTAAAGAAGATGATTCATTTAGCCAGCCCAAAAAAGTATCGGATATTAAATCAAAAACCCCGGTGCTTGACAATTTTGGCCGCGATCTGACCCGCGCTGCCGAAGATGGCAAATTGGACCCCATTGTTGGCCGCGAAAAAGAAATTGAACGCGTATCGCAAATACTATCGCGCCGTAAAAAGAACAACCCGATATTGATTGGCGAACCGGGCGTAGGTAAATCGGCAATTGCCGAAGGTTTGGCATTGCGTATTGTTCAGCGTAAGGTGTCGCGCGTGTTATTTAACAAACGCGTGGTTACGCTTGACCTGGCCTCGTTAGTGGCGGGCACCAAATATCGCGGCCAGTTTGAAGAACGCATGAAAGCGGTAATGAACGAACTGGAAAAATCGCCGGATGTAATTTTATTTATCGACGAGATACATACCATTGTTGGCGCAGGCGGCGCTTCAGGGTCGCTTGATGCTTCAAATATGTTTAAACCGGCTTTGGCCCGTGGCGAGATACAATGCATAGGCGCTACCACTTTAGACGAATACCGCCAGTATATTGAAAAAGATGGCGCTTTAGACCGTCGTTTTCAAAAAGTAATGGTTGAACCGGCTACGCCTGATGAAACTGTTGAGATACTGACCCGTATAAAAGACAAGTATGAAGAACACCACGGTGTTACCTATACCGACGAAGCTATACTGGCCTGCGTATCATTAACCACCCGCTATATTACCGACCGGTTTTTACCGGATAAGGCTATTGACGCGCTGGACGAATCTGGCTCGCGGGTGCATTTGACCAATATCCACGTTCCACAGGATATACTTGATATTGAGCAAAAAATTGAGCTGATAAAAGTTGAAAAGAACAAAGTAGTACGCAGCCAGAAATATGAGGAAGCGGCTAAACTGCGCGATACCGAGAAACATTTATTAGAAGAGTTAGAGCAGGCCAAAATAGTTTGGGAAGCCGAAACCAAAAGCAAACGCTATACTGTTACCGAAGACAATGTTGCCGAAGTGGTAAGCATGATGACCGGCATACCGGTACAAAAAGTTGGGCAGGCCGACAGCCAGAAATTGCTGAACATGGCCGAAACCATCAGCAGCAAAATTATTGGGCAGGAAGACGCGGTTAAAAAACTAACCCGCGCCATACAACGCACCCGTGCGGGGTTAAAAGACCCTAAAAAGCCAATTGGCTCGTTCATATTTTTAGGCCCAACCGGTGTTGGTAAAACCGAGCTTGCCAAAGAGCTTGCCCGTTTTATGTTTGACACCGAGGACGCGCTGATACAGATCGACATGAGCGAGTACATGGAGAAATTCGCGGTATCACGTTTGGTTGGAGCGCCTCCGGGCTATGTGGGCTATGAAGAAGGCGGGCAGCTGACCGAAAAGGTACGCCGTAAACCGTATGCCGTTGTATTGTTGGATGAAATTGAAAAAGCGCACCCTGATGTATTCAATATACTGTTACAGGTATTGGATGAAGGGCAGTTAACCGATTCATTAGGCCGCAAGGTTGATTTCAGGAATGCCATCATCATCATGACCTCAAACATTGGCGCACGCCAGTTGAAAGATTTTGGACAGGGCGTTGGCTTTGGCACTACCGCGCAAAACAACCAGGCAGATACCCATTCAAGAGGTGTGATAGAGAACGCTTTGAAACGCGCTTTCGCACCCGAGTTTTTGAACCGCATTGATGATGTTATTGTGTTTAACTCATTAGGCAAGGAAGAAATATTCAAGATCATTGATATCGAACTGGCTTTCTTATTCAGCCGCGTTAACGGTTTGGGTTATAAAATTGAACTCACCGAAAACGCCAAAGAGTTTATTGCCGATAAAGGTTTTGATTCGCAATTTGGCGCGCGCCCGTTGAAACGCGCTATCCAGAAGTATTTGGAAGACCCGGTTGCCGAAGAAATATTAAAAGGCGAACTAAGCGAAGGTGATACCATGCTGGTTGATTTTGACAAAGAAGCCAATGAGATCAAGATCATTGATCAAAAGGCCGATAAGAAGAAGCCAAAAGAAGAAGAGCAGAAATAACTTTTTTATTACTGAACATCATAAACCCCCGTTATGCTTAAAGGCCTAACGGGGGTTTGTTTTTTGGGCATACCGGCACTTTGTTAAACCACTTAGCAATAACACTACCGTATAAACACGGTATTAAATAAGGTGAAAACTGCAAATAAAAAGGGTGATTATACGGTATTGCAAAACAAAAACAAGCATTACCTTTATATCACCAACCTAATCCTTATCACAATTAAATGGTTTCGCTTTAAAAGAGCAGAATTGTAATTCGCTTCAAAATAAAATCAACATGCTCCCGTTATTTA
>JABDBT010000003.1:0-23145 GCA_013288465.1 Bacteroidota bacterium
ACTTGCACTTCTGGCTACCAGTTCGGCAACAAACCCGGTCAGGAATAGTTGCGAGCCTAATATTACGGCCACAAGCGCGAAGTAAAATAAAGGGTTTTGAGTTGGTTGCCTGCCGGGAGGGAGCCCGTGTGCTATGTTATATAGTTTTTCGCTTATGATCCATATAGCGCAGACTGTCCCTGCTAAAAAACTCAGTACACCCATACTCCCAAAAAAGTGCATCGGGCGTTTGCCGAATTTCCCTACAAAAAAGATAGATAGCAGATCTAAAAAGCCATTTACAAAACGGCTCATGCCAAATTTGGTTTTGCCGTATTTACGCGGACGGTGTTCAACCACCTGCTCGCCAATTTTGGTAAAGCCGGCCCATTTGGCTATTACCGGGATATAGCGGTGCATTTCGCCATAAACCTCTATGTTTTTTACAACAGCTTTGCGGTAGGCTTTCAAGCCGCAGTTAAAATCGTGCAGGTTGTGTATGCCGCTCATGCGGCGGGTAGCCAGGTTAAACAGTTTGGTAGGTATGGTTTTACTTAACGGATCATGCCTTTTAGCTTTCCAGCCTGATATGAGATCGTAGTTTTCCTCGGTTACGCGGCGGTAAAGCTCGGGTATTTCGTCGGGACTATCCTGCAGGTCGGCATCCATGGTTATCACCACATCGCCATGTGCAGCTTCAAAGCCGGTGTTTAACGCGGCTGATTTGCCATAATTGCGCCTGAATTTGATGCCTTTTATAAAAGGGTTGTTTTGCTGCAATTTGCCAATCATTTCCCATGATCCATCCTTGCTGCCGTCGTCAACCAGTATGATCTCAAAAGTAAATTTATGTTTATTCATTACCTCGGTTATCCACGAAGTTAATTCGGGCAATGACTCAACTTCGTTATAAAGAGGTACTACAACTGATATATTCATTGGCTAAAAAATGGAGAGGCGATAATAATGGTGTATTTTCCAATCCACCGCAAAAATATAAAAAAATGGGTAATGGTTTCAGCGTAGAGACGCAATATTTTGCGTCTCATACATGCAGCTGCCTTTATGGTTGGAGACGCAAAATATTGCGTCTCTACATTAATCAATCAAACTGATTTTGCAATCTGATCAACCGGTCAATCATCAAGCCTAATTTTTCCTGTTCGTTCCTAACAAAGCGTTTTCTTAAATAGGTTGTGCAAAACAATAACCATAGGCCCGATAAACTGTAAGCAACAATTTTAAAAGCTTCGGTGGCGCTTTGTAATACCTCGAAAAAATAAAGCACCAGGCCAATACTTAGCAGAAATACATACAAATAATATATCCAGCCATAAATTTGGGCCCTGTGTTTTTGATATTCCTTTAAATTTTGCAGATAATCATTGGGGTTAATAGTAGCGTCGCGGCTGTTTATCAGTTTATAATCACGTATCAGCATAACAATATATAAAAGTATGGTTATGCAAACTATAATGATACCTAAATAGGTTACCCACGATTTAAATACAAAAAATAGCATTACCCCTAAAACTACCGCTAATGATATGCCCATACTGACAATGCCCCACAGTAATTTCCTGCTCATGCTCCTCATTCCCTTTTTAACCTGTTTCAGCACATCATCCACTGAAAGCTGATCTTGTTTTGGCTGTCCCTGCCAAACTGAAATCAAATGATCAAAGTCTTTCATACTGGTTATATAATTCTGTTAATCTTTGTTTAATACGATAAATTTTAACCCTCAAATTACCTTCAGATATCCCTGATATCTCTGCAATTTCGGGGTATGGCACTTCGTCTAACACCATGGTAATAATTATTCTTTCTGATTCTTCCAGTTTGGATATACATTTATAAAGCAGAGCCACCTGCTCGTTCTTTTCTGAAAATTCTTCTCTTTTTGTTTCGGCAATTTCGGGGGTAAGTTCATCCTTCGCCTGCCGCTTTTCCGATCGCAGGTAGGTTAAACAGGTATTTACAGCAATACGGTATATCCAGGTTGATATCATAGCCTGGTTTCGAAACTTATCCAGGTTTTGCCAAACTTTTAAAAACGTTTCCTGCAACAGGTCATTAGCGGCATCATCATCGCCGGTATAACCATAGCATAAATGGTAAATTTTTTTAGAATTAGCTTCAAATATTTTCTTAAACGCTGCTTCTTTTTCGGCCACTTAGTAGATAGGTTTTATTTGTTTTATTAGCATATCGGCGATTACTCACCCGGTCATTGCTTCGCTCGACCACCCTCTCTTCTACAAGCAGAAAAGAGGGGATTGAAAATCGTTTTTAATTTGTAAAGCA
Organism: Bacteroidota bacterium; assembly: GCA_013288465.1. The sequence goes on from JABDBT010000003.1 coordinate 2,287, forward strand.
CATTCTAAAACCCCCTTAAATCATCTTCACTACCCGAAAAAGAGGTAAAGAAAATGAGCGTTGGGTTCCCCTCTCTAATTTAGAGAGGGGCGGGGGTGAGTTAATCACCGGCCAGCCAAATTACAATATTTAGATAATAAACCTACCGTTATGTTACAGTAAATAGTCGTTCTTGTTTAACCAGGGCAGTTTGCCGGCAGCTTCTGTAAGCAGTTCGTTATAATCATTACTGTAATCAAACTGCAGATCTTCATGTAATTTACCTATCAGGGTGCGTGTTTTTTCTAATTGCCTTATCAATATCAGGCGCAATGGTTTGTATGATGTGCGCCTGTCGGCATATTGCAGGTAGTTGTGGCAGAAGTTAATTAGGAAAGTTATCTCGGCGCCTTTTGAAGCCGTAAACTTGGTGTATTTACTAAGTAGCCTTAATATTTTGCGCAGGCTTTTAGCTGCATGGTAGCTTTGAACCGGTAGCTGGCTAAACATAAAGCCGGCTTCGGCTTTTACTTTATCAATAAAAGCGGTTTCGTCATAGGCTTCAAACATTAAATAAGCCAGTAGCTCCTTATTCTCTTTTTTATGACGGGCCAGGCGTAGCACCAATTCCACTAACTCCTCGTTAGGGAGATGCTGTAATTCCTTTTTGATGTCCTGCAGGCCATGGGTAATTGTGCTCATTTTGTTTTTAGAATCAAGAGCCAAGGTAATAAATAATACAACTTAGCATTGCCTGTTTTTGTTTATCATATAATCAGTCTTAGTTCCTGGCTCTTGATTCTTGACTCTACCAATGGTTCTCATAAAAAAATAGTTGTAGTTTTGCCGTCCTTATTCTTCATCATGCAAAAAAACAGACTAACCCTTTATATTTTTATTGCGCTTGTTGTAGGCGTAATAACAGGCTATGTTTATAATGTTAGGGTGATCAATGATTTTAATAACAAAATTACTGCTGCCGAAGTAAATATAAAAGCTATTGACAGTCGCATGGTAAAGTTAACCGATACCACTACTACGGCTTATACATCGCTTAAAACCGAGCGCGCGGCAGAAGTTAAAATACGCAAGGTAAATGACACCATACGGGAGGATAAAGTATCGTATTTCAATGTTTTAAGTGACGTATTTTTGCGCCTGATAAAAATGATCATAGCGCCGCTGGTATTTACCACCCTGGTTGTGGGCGTAGCCAAAGTTGGCGATATAAAAGCGGTTGGCCGTATTGGTGGCCGCACATTAGCCTGGTTTTTGATCGCTTCGCTCATTTCGTTATTATTAGGAATGGTGCTGGTTAACTTGTTTGAACCGGGTAAGGCCATGCACTTAATGCTGCCCGATAGCAATATAAGCACCGGCATTAAGGCTGCATCGCTATCATTAAAAGATTTTATAGGACACGTTTTCCCCAAGAGTATTTTTGAGGCGATGGCTAACAATGAGATATTGCAGATAGTAGTATTTGCCCTGTTTTTTGGCGTAGCCACCGCCGCGATAGGCGAGAAGGGCGAAATTGTAATTAAGGCCATGGATGCCATAGCCCACGTTATATTTAAAATAACCGGCTATGTAATAAAGCTGGCCCCATTAGCTGTGTTTGGCGCCATTGCCGCTATTGTGGCAAAACAGGGCCTGGGCATACTTTCAACTTACGCTATATTTATAGGCGAGTTTTATTTTGCCCTACTGTTGCTGTGGGCTATTATCATATTGGCTGGTTTTGTAGTATTGCGCAAACGGGTGTTTACGTTGCTAAGCAGTATAAAGGACGCCATACTAATTGCTTTCGGCACCTCAACAAGCGAAGCGGCTTATCCAAAAGTATTGCTGGAGATGGAGCGTTTTGGCTGCAGCAACAAAATTGTGAGCTTTGTATTGCCGCTGGGCTATTCGTTTAACCTCACCGGGTCGATGATGTATATGACCTTTGCTTTGTTGTTTTTAGCGCAATCATACAGTATGCATTTATCGCTTGCCCACCAGTTATCTATGTTACTGGTCTTAATGCTCACCAGTAAAGGCGTGGCGGGCGTGCCCCGCGCCGCGTTGGTGGTTATAGCAGGCACCATGGCTATGTTTAATATACCCGAAGCCGGATTGGGGCTACTGATCGGTATTGACCCTATATTAGATATGGGCCGCTCAGCAACCAATGTGTTAGGGAACGCAATCGCAACGGGGGTAGTGAGTAAGTGGGAGGGAGAGCTGGAGTAAGTTTGAATTACTGAATTATTGATTTATTGAATTACTGATTTTTTAAGGTTAAATTTATTGAAGTATCACTTAAATACAAATAGATGGAAAATGACAAAATAGAGTTTGCTGAAGTTTTTAAGAAAAGAACTAAGAAATTTGTTGTAGATAATATTAAATTTTTCAGGACATTACCTAAAACGGAAGAAGCCAAAATCATTGGAAGGCAATTATTAAGATCATCATCTTCCGTAGGAGCCAATTACCGGGTGGCATGTAGGGCAAGGTCAAAAGCAGAATTTCATTCAAAACTTTCGACGGTAGTAGAAGAAGCCGACGAATCTGTTTTCTGGATGGAGGTATTGATTGATGCAGAGGTAGTAAATCAATCAGCATTAACATATTTAGTAGATGAAGGAAGTCAAATTCTTAAAATTGCATCAGCTTCCAGGAAAACTGTATCAGCTAATAAGTAGAAAATTAAATAATTAATAACTCAATCAATAATTCTGTAATTCAATAACTCAATAATTAAAAATGACCGATCGTTCTAAAAGAATATTCCTTGCATCAAGTATCATAATACCGTTTTTGTTGTATTGTGGATACTACTACAGTATGGTATTTAAAAATGCCCCGTATAAATTTGCCGAATTTGAATCAATACAGTTTCAATACGGGCCAGGGGATAGTATGGTAAATAAGTATGATTCAAGAACAGGCGATTATCAATATGTTAATGCCAAAGATTCGTTGGTAAAGGAGAAAATACACCTTACCCAACTTGAATTATCATACCTGCACCATAAAGTGGCCGACCTGGGTTTTTGGGATTTTCCGTCAAACCAGGTGATGGAAAAAGATACCACAGATGCCTCCGGGAATAAACCCCTGCATTATTACATTGCGTTTAATTATAAGCGCAAAAGCAAAAAGGTAATGTTTGACGCCGCGTATAATGGCCCGCAAAAATTGGTTGAAGCTGATGGAATGGTGATCAAGGAAATTCAGAAGATATTGGATGAGGCCGAAGCGAGAGAGAAAAAATAAAAAGCAGTGTTGCTTATTAAATTGATATTTCCTATATTTGCACCTCGAAATTTAAAACATTAATTAACAAACCATGTACGCAATAGTAAGTATAGCCGGACAGCAATTTAAAGTTGCTAAAGACCAGCAGATCTTTGTACACAGATTACAGGGAGATGAAGGCGCTAGTATTGAATTTGACAATGTGTTGTTAGCAGAAAACGAAGGTAAGTTCAAATTAGGTACTGATTTGAAAAGCGCTAAAGTATCAGCTAAGATCGTGTCTCATTTAAAAGGTGATAAAGTAATTATCTTCAAAAAGAAAAGAAGAAAAGGTTACAAAAAGAAAAACGGTCACCGTCAGCAATTCACCAAAATCGAGATCACCGGGATCACATTATAATTAAGTTTAAATCGAGCCCGCCTAAAATCGGGGTCATAAAGATATAAGAAATGGCACACAAAAAAGGGGCCGGTAGTTCCAGAAACGGCCGCGAGTCACATAGCAAACGTTTAGGTATCAAGATATTTGGTGGTCAGCCGGCAATTGCAGGCAATATCATCGTACGTCAGCGTGGTACAAAACACAATCCGGGCCTTAATGTAGGTATCGGAAGAGATCATACTTTATTTGCTTTAATTGAAGGCAATGTGGTTTTCAAAAAGAAAGCAGATAACCGCTCATACGTATCGGTAATTCCGTTTGAAGTTGCACCTGTTGCAGTAGCCGAAGCACCGAAACCGGTTGCAAAAGCTGAAGTAAAACCAGTTGCAGAGAAAAAAGTTGCAGTGGCAGAAGCAGTAGCAGAAAGCCCGGCTGAAGAAGCACCAGCAGCACCAAAAGCAAAAAAAGCAGCAGCGCCTAAAAAGAAAGCAGTCGCTGATACTGAAGAAGCAGCAGCTGAGTAATTAGCAAAGCTTATAATATTAAAAGCTCGGATCTTTATGGATTCGAGCTTTTTTTGTGTGATGATATTGGTGGATTTTAAATCGATAAAATCATAATTACTATTTACTTAGCACATAATCGTAGCTTTTATTTTCATAATTAAATGCTATTGTTACATTTTGCGCAATTCGCTTTTTATTTTTCGTTGCTGCAACCCATTTGGGGCATGTAACTATGCACTCAAGTATTGCATTGTCAATAGCCGGATTAATTCCTAATGCAATTTTGGGCTTGATCAAATTACCATTCTCATCTATTGTGAAAACTATCATTACATTTCCGGGGGTAGATGGAATAGCTAACTTTTTTAAATATTTATAAATATAATATTCGAAATTATACCCAGGATATGCGCCAAACATTTGATCATTCTCTCCATAAAAGTCATTGGCAATCTGTTTCCCATTTTTAAAATATGTAATTGCTTGTATTGAACTGTCTGGTCTAAAAATATAAGTTTGGCCTTCCATAGTGCCGTCTATGAAAGTTCCGCGAGAATATAATTTCCCATTAAATGAATATTCTTCAACCAATCCATTCAATTTGTTATTTTCAAAATTTTTTATAAAATGTTTCGTCCCGTCACTAAAAAACTCTATCCAAATACCATCTTTTGCGCCATTATTAAAAAATCCAACTTCAGAAATATAAATTATAGTGTCAATAGTAGATGCATGATTACCTGATTTTTTTTGCTGTGTCGCTTCCTGGTAAAAAGTAAACTTGCCATGCGGTATGGTGAAATCTTCATCGAGGTAATGACCCTTTAATATGGGGATATGACGCTTGTTGTATTGAATTACCGACCAAACAGAGTCCTGATCTTGTCCTATTTTTTGATATAATATATAACCATACGCTTTGGTTGAATCTTTTGCAATACTTCCATTTTCTTTTATGAATTTTTTATGAAATTGTGCATTTACATTAAGAGAAAGTATGAGGAAAATACAATGAAACAAGAAAAACCTTATGATTTCGATATTGTGTTTGGTCATAATCAATATGTATTTAGGTTTAATCAACTCAAATATATGTAATTATATAATTTGTCTTACCAGGGGCCACAAATAAATTGAATCCGGCTAATTCCCAAATTCTCACTTAATCCATCTGCCAATTTGACAAACAATCCCGTTTGGAACAGGCATTGATAGGCAGGGGTTGATACTTAACATTAATCCTCAAAAAATTAGATAAATAGATTATGCAAGAAGAAAAAGGAACCATTTCGATACATACTGAAAATATTTTTCCGATAATTAAGAAATTCCTCTACTCTGATACCGAGATATTTTTACGCGAACTGGTATCAAACGCTATTGACGCTACGCAAAAAATTAAACGCCTGGCTTCATTGGGCCAATACAACGGCGACCTGGGCCAGCTGCGTGTGGAAGTGGCTTTTGACGAAGAAAAGAAAACCATCACCATTTCTGACAACGGTTTGGGTATGACCGCCGAAGAAATTAAAAAATATATTAACCAGATCGCATTTTCGGGCGCTACCGAATTTATGGAGAAGTTTAAAGAAGCTAAAGATGCCAATGAGATCATCGGCCGCTTTGGTTTGGGCTTTTATTCTTCATTTATGGTGGCTGATAAGGTTGAAATACAAACCCTATCGTACCAGGAAGGCGCTGAACCCGCTCATTGGACATGTGACGGAAGTACCGAATTTGAAATAAGCGAAGGCAATTTGGCAGAACGCGGTACCGAGATCACACTGCATATTAACAGTGAATCGGAAGAGTTTTTGAGCCAGCACCGTTTGCAGGAAATATTAGATAAATACTGTAAATTTTTACCGGTGCCTATTAAATTCGGCACAAAAACAGATTCGGTTGAGGATGGTGTTGATGAAGAAGGCAAAACTAAATACACATCGGTTGAGGTTGATAACATCATCAACGATACCAACCCGATATGGACAAAAGCCCCTGCCGACCTGAAGGACGAAGATTACTTAGCTTTTTATAAAGAGCTTTATCCGTTTACCGAAGATCCTTTATTCTGGATACACCTGAATGTTGATTATCCTTTCAATTTAACCGGTGTACTTTACTTCCCTAAACTGAAAAACGATTTTGAGATACAGCGCAATAAGATCAAATTATTCTCGCGCCAGGTATTTATTACTGATGAGGTAAAAGATATTGTGCCCGAGTTTTTAATGCTGTTGCATGGTATTATTGATTCGCCGGATATCCCGCTGAACGTATCGCGCAGCTTTTTACAGGCCGACAGCAATGTTAAAAAGATAAACAGCTATATAACTAAAAAAGTAGCTGATAAATTGGCAGAGCTGTTTAAAAACGATCGTAAAGGCTTTGAAGAAAAATGGACAGACATTGGCCTGTTTGTAAAATACGGCATGATAAGCGAAGACAAGTTTTATGATAAAGCCAAAGACTTTGTTTTATTAACCAATACCGTTAAAGAGAACTTTACTTTAAACGAGTATAAAGATAAAGTAGCGCCGGTACAAACCGATAAAGATGGCCAGCTGGTTTATATTTATACCAACAACCCGTCTAAACAGGATGCTTTTATACAATCGGCCAATAAAAAGGGCTATGATGTTTTGTTAATGGATTCGCCAATTGATAACCACTTCATCAGCAACCTGGAACAAAAACTGGAGAAAACATCCCTGAAACGTGTTGATGCAGATGTGGCTGATAAACTGATCAAAAAAGATGATGCTTTAGAGCACGTATTAACAGCAGAAGAAGCAACACAGGTTAAAGCTATTTTTGATAAAGCCATTAACAAACCTGCTTATAAAGTAGAGCTTGAAAGCCTTAACCCTGATGAATTACCTGTAACTGTAACCATGGATGAGTTTATGCGCCGTATGAAAGATATGGCTGCTATGGGCGGCGGCATGGGCTTTTACGGCAATATGCCCGATAATTACAAAGTGGTGGTTAACGGCAACCATAAATTAGTTACCCGCATTTTACAGGAACAAAACGAAGAAACACAGGCACAATTAGCAAAACAGGCATTTGACCTGGCCCTGCTTTCGCAAGGTTTATTAACCGGCGCGGAGCTGACCGAATTTGTTAACCGCAGCGTTAATTTAATTTAATACATTAGCTCATTTTCCCAACCCTCTTTGCGCGCAGCGTAGAGAGGGTCGCCCAGCGAAGCGTCGGCGGGGTGAGTCATCGCCGACAAGCTTAGGTTGGCTCAGGATATATATACTTTAACCGCCATACCCCATAAGGACATGGCGGTTTTTTATTTAATCAAAAAGCCGTAATTTTATATTAACAAAAACGTTTCATTGCTATCATCTGTTAAACTATTAATTATGAAAGCACTAACTAAAATAACCTGCGTGCTGCTCATCAGCGTAGGGTTTTTGTGTGCAGCCAGTGCGCAAACAAAAAAAGCCGATAGAAAAGCCGCTAAAATAGCCGAGATAAGTAAAATGATAGCCGATAAAAGCTATGTTTTTAAGGCCAATTTTGCCAACCCGAGCCGGGGAATGCCAGCCCGTTCGTTAACAAGTGATTATGATCTTACGGTTTCCAGGGATACAATTGTTGCGTACTTGCCTTATTTTGGAAGGGCCTATTTAGCCGATTATAATTCATCAACCGAAGGCGGGATAAAATTTTCCGGAACCCATTTTGATTATAAAGTAACTGAAAATAAGAAAGGCAACCGCGAAGTATTAATAACACCTAAAGACAGTAAAATAAGCGACCCGAGGGCCGTACAATCGTTAAGGTTAAATATTACACCCGATGGTTACGCTTCGTTACAAGTGATCAGCTATAACCGCGACCCGATCTCTTTTGACGGTACAATTGAGGCGAAAAAATAAGGTTTACGATGTTTTAACAAAAAAGACGGCGGCCTGTGCGATTCCCCTCTTGAGAGGGGTGGAGGGGTGTGTTTGTGAGCATGTAGGCTAACACACCCCTGCCACTACACCGTCAAACGCGCCCCCTCTCAAGAGGGGAATTTATTAAGCGCTCGTTTTTAAGACTTTAACCCGGCCATATAAGCCGCGATGTCTTTCTCGTTCGTATCGGTTTTTGTGCTTAACTCCGCTATAATACTTTCGCGTTCCCGTTCGGTTTTGTTTTGGCTTAGCTTTTTCTTGGCTTGCAGCTCATCCACAATAATTTCAAAACCTACAATGCCGTTCATCATTTTTAATTTAAAATCGTGGGGGAGTGCGGCCCATTGCTTTAAATAATTGGCTTCATAAAAATTAATGGTTTGTTCTAACAGCTCAATTTTCTGAGCAACGTTTTCCAGCAAAGTCGCTTTTCCATAAGCATGTATAGCTAAATAGTTCCAGGTAGGTACGCTGTTTACCTGTTCATAATGTTTGGGCGAAATATAGGCGTGTGGTTCGGTAAAAATAACCAATGGGTTACCGTTCAATATTTCTGCCGATTGCGGGTTGGCCTTTGCAAAATGCGACCGCAGAATGATCTTATCTTCTTTTTGCGTCACCAGGAACGGCAGATGGGTAGCTGAAGGGATGCCGTTATTTACAGTAACCAATGTAGCAAAACTATAGCGATGCATAAAGCTAATAGCTTCCTGTTGATCGGTGATCAGAAAATTTTTAGGTATATACATTTTTTAAATCAGAACCAAGAGTCAAGAATCAAGAAGGGTTTATTATTGTCATCTGTCGAAAGTTTTTCTTTTTTATTTCTCTCTATGTTACTAATTTCTTGAATCTTGGCTCTTGCTTCTTGACTCTCATTAAAACCCCAAATACTCCGTAAATATCTGCTGCATAAATGCTTTACCATAAAGTAAAGTATTTTGGGTGATATTTTTAGCGACATTTTTATTCTTTGTATAGATCATCCGCTCGCCCGAGTTATCGTACGATACGGCTTGTTGGGGCAGCAAGTAGCCAAAGCCGTTATCCCAATCAAAAAAAGCAAAATCCTTACTATAAGGATTTAACAGGTCTTTCGACCATTTAAATTGCTGATGGGGCATATTAAGTTGTGCCAGTAAAGTAGTGGCAATATCTGTTTGATTGCCTAATTTACTGATCTGCTTACCACGGTATTCGGGTTTTACCACCTCGCCAAAAAACAATAAAGGGATATGATATTTACCCGGATCGAAAGCCCCATGGGTGCTTTTGGGCAAGCGGTGGCCGTGATCGGCTATCAAAATAAACAGCGTGTTTTTATACCAAGCCTGTTTTTTGGCTGCTTCAAAATAAGCATTTAAGCACGAATCGGTAAAGTAAGCAGTACTCCTGAACTGGTCGGCTACGTCGCTGCCCTTAAAATGAGGTGGCACGGGCAATACAAATGGCTCATGGTTGGTGAGTGTTTGTATGAGCGAGAAAAAAGGTTTCTGCTGCTGATCAAGATAAGTTACGTGTTTTTTAAACAATATATCATCATGGGCACCCCACGTTGAACCTATTTCGCTTTTGGCAAAACTTTTTTCATCCGTAATATGATCGGTTTTATGATCATGCATATAGGTGTCAAAGTTCATATAAGTGCTGGTGCCGCCGTAAAAGTACGAGGTGGTATAGCCGGTATCTTTAAAAGCGATTAATAATGACGGCAGTTGTCGTTGCTTTAATGTATCAATCACTATAGTGCGTATAGCTTGCGACGGGAAGCCGCTTAAAATGGCTATAATGCCTTTGTCAGTCCGGTCGCCGGCGGCATATATATTGTTAAACAGTACGCCGTTTTTAATGAAGTTTTCAAAATTGGGGGCATCACCTTTTTCGCCGCCTAATGATTCGATCAAATCAGCCGTAAAACTTTCTAATTGAATAATTACTACGTTGGGCCTGTTGGTAGTTAGTATATGTACAGTGGTATCCTTTTTCACCGCGAAAGTTTGGGACACTAAGTTTTTGGCGCTGTCGGGTGTCATAAATAGGTAGGGGTTATATGGCCTGCGCAGGTTTTCAAAAACATTGTTGGCCAGGTTCCACTCTGTATTTTGCGCCGAAAGATCGAGCAATTGATTATCCGAAAAATAGCCCGCGCTTTGATTAATAGGCGTTGGCGCAACAGTACCCCGAAGTATTGCAAAATTGACCAAAATTAATAGCACCGAAAAAATGAGCTTATTTACCCGCGATACTCTCGGTTTTTTAAAGGAATGATCAATAATAAAATATGATAGGATAACCCCGATAACGATTAAGCCGGCTCCAATACTTAGGTTGAGCGCGATAGGCGAGGAGCCTGTTGATGATAACGACTCGGATGGTGAATTATACAAAGTATCAAACGCCCTGAAATTAACCTTTGCGCCCCACTCGGTAAATATGCCCAGGTCAATAATAGCAATAAAACTTATAAAAAATACGCCCACCCAGGTGTACCATTTTAACCACGCACTTTTAATAGTGCTGTTGGGTATAAACCAGTTAACAATAAATACAAGCAGGGGGATTATGGCAATATAAGCTGTGGCAGAAGCATCCATGCGGACGCCGTATAAATAGGTTTGGACTATTTGCCAAAAGGTAACGCCCTGTAGCTTATGGTGAAAATAGATCTCAAAGGTGGCCCTGGTTACCAGGAAAAACAGGAGCCAAAAAACGAAAAATCTAACGAAAGTATAAAGGCCTCTTAACATTGGGTGGCAAAATTAGTTATTTGTACCATTTGGTTAAGAAGCCTTTATAAATATGTTATACCGCTGACTAATTATTGCCGCGCATTGAATTTAACTCCTCTAAGGTTATGTGGTCGAAACCGGCAGGTATGCCAAATGTACCTGCGGGTACTTTTTCGGCGCTGATCGATTTTAAAACCACACCTACCTGCTGGCCTTGTTGTATAGTTGTAAACTGAACAGGGAAACCACCGGCACCGTCAAAGTATTTGGTCATCAGGTTTTGCGGGGCGCTTACATCATTAGTAACCCAGGCATCAAAACTTACACCGCTTTTAGGGTCTTTTACCTGCACTTTTTTACAGTTAAAGCCACTAATTTCTTTTGTTTCGGTAGTTGGAGTAAAAGTAAACTTAGGCGCTGCTGCTGCTGCCTGGTCAATTTCGTCGGGGGTTAGTATGGCGGCTTTTTTCATGGAAGCCACAGGTACATCAACCAAAATAACGAACGATGTACCTTTTGCATTGGTAATTAATTTTACCTGGGCAGGGCCGTATTGTGACGAAGAGCAACTGGAGTCGCCCCTGAATGAAACCTTTGATTCGGCTTCACCGGCAGCAGTTTTTAAGCTATAGGTGGCCACACCTTCGGTATAAGTTTTTTGCGCGCTTGCACTAAACGCTGCTATAGAAAGAGTTGCGCCAAGCGCGAGTTTTAAAAAGTTACTTTTCATGATCTTTGTTTATAGTTTCAAGTTAGTTGTTTTAAATATATTATGCAATAATATTACAGGTATTTTTTAATTAGATGCTATAATTAATGATTTGTTACGCTTTAACAATTGGTAATTGACATGCATAGTTTGAGACTCAGTCACAAGGTTTTTAGTTAAGCGGTCAGTATTACTGCCGTCAATAATAAGTGTTTGGTAGCTATAGTTTTTGTTAATAATATCAATAGTGGTACGCGGGTTGCCGGTAACATATACATAATCAACCTTTAATTTTTGCGGGAGTGCTTTGTTCTGTAACTGCCCGTCAAAAATCAGGAAAAGCTTATTTTTAAATTGTACCAGGTTTGCTCTTTTAACAAAAAACAGTGTGGTAACATCGCTCTTTATGTTAACCAGTATAGCATTTGATACCTTATTACTATCGAGATACGGCTGTATGCTGTACTGGTAATTTTTATCATCAGCTTTAATATCTGATAACACAATAGCCTGGTTGCCGCTTTTAAATACCAGCCCGGTATGCTTTTTTAAATTCAGTAAGGCGATATGGTCGTTACTATATGCATTTATCCTTTTAAAACTCATGCTCATACACAATAGTACTATGGCGGCCATGCTTAATTTGAGCAGCCACTTTTTCCTGTCGGACAGAAAATAAAACAGGCAGATGATAATTACATAAGCTAATAAATACTCACCTGTGGTTAACCATATTTTACCCATGCTGGCAAAAGGTGTATGCTCAATTACGGCCAGCACCTTATTCATAAAAATGATGGATTTTTCTAAAACATAAGCCAACACTTTCGAAACTACCGGTATTTGAGGCAGCATTAGGTATAAAATACCCACGTACATAATTACCTCAACGGGTATGATAATAAACAGGTTGCTGATCAGGAAATATACCGGGAACTGGTGAAAATAAAAAGCGCTTAATGGAAAAGTGATCACCTGGGCGGCTATAGATACTGAACATAATGCCCATAATTTATCGGCCCATTTATTTTTGAATTGAAACCATTTATAAACTATTGGCTGGAATACGATCAAACCAACAACCGCCAAATAGGAGAGCTGGAAACCTACATCAGTAATAAATAAAGGATCATAAAGCAACAGGGCGAAAGCCGATATAGCGAGGATATTTAAAGTACTAATATACCGGCTAAAGGTTTTGCCAATAATAACCATGGATATCATGACCGCGGCCCGGCAAACCGCTGGCGAGAACCCCGAGAGTAAAGAATAATACCATATCAGGGTGATGATGAGCGTAGCCTTAATAAGCCGGCCATATTTATACCGGTTTAAAAAACCTAATAAAATATTGAGCAGTATATAGATTATAGCCACATGTGCACCAGATACAGATAGCACATGAATAGTGCCCGTTTTTGAATAAGCTTGTAAAACATCATTGCTTAGGTCGGCCTTGTAGCCCAGTATTAAGGTTGATGCCACGGCAATGGCCGAAGTATCGTGCATATTGCTTTTAAGTTTTTCAACCAAACGCTGCCGTAACCGCAGGGAATAAGCAATAATGGGATTGCCTGTATTATGGGCCAGCACCGTAAATTGTTTTGGATATAAAAAAGCCTGGTAATAAATATTTTGGTTAGCCAGGTATTTTTTATAGTTAAACTCGGCGGGGTTATAAGGTGGTTCAATAGGGTTGTAAGTGGCAGGGATAAGCAGTTCGTCGCCGTAATAGAGCGCTTTGGCCGCGCTATCTTTTATGGCGATCAACAGGGTACCGTTTACGGTAAGCTTCTGTCCTTTATTAATACCCGTCTCAACATTAGCCGTAAAACGCACCAGTCCATTTTTTACAACAGGTTCATTGTTGATCTGCACTACAAAATATTGAGCGGGCTTTTTTGAAAAATGTTGGCTATTGTTCAGCTCATTGTAGGTTACCACACTAACCCATCCAGCAAAAAACAGGATGAAGGTAACAAGCAGGCCGCCCGTCCACCGCCATTTATATAATTTTAACCGGGCGTACCCGATATTTAAGCCGATAAATACGATACAAAGTAGCACAAGCGTACTTATCAAAAAAATAATATAAGCCCCCGACAGGAAATTTAACCCAACGGTTATCCCCAATAAATAAGGCAGGATAAGGATTACAAAAGGTATTTCGCCTTTATGATTTGCTATCATATAGCGACTAAGATAGTAGTTTGATTGGAAAAAGTTGTCAGAAAAAAGCGAAGAAAGGTACGGGCTGTGCGGTTCCCCTCTTGAGAGGGGTGGAGGGGTGTGTTAGTGAGCAAACTGGCAAACACACCCCTGCCACTACTCCACCAAACGCGCCCCCTCTCAAGAGGGGAATTTATAGTTCTCTTATTTTCAAATAGTTAAGTTTTTTTATTGTTAAGGTATCAATCCTGAAAATCATGTTTACAACTGATCCCTAACTTCCAGCAAAAACTTTTTAAGGTTTTCTAACGAGCCGATAACGCGCTGGGTATCTTTAGTTTCGCTCATATTGCCTTTTAAATGGTCTTTGGCGCCGTTTAAGGTGTAACCCTTATCACGAATTAAGTGGAATATGATCTTCAGGTTTTCTACATCCTCGGGTGTAAAAAGCCGGTTGCCTTTTTTGTTCTTTTTGGGTTTCAGAACGTCAAACTCCTTTTCGTAAAAACGGATAAGGGAAGCATTAACATCAAACATAGTTGATACCTCACCCATGGTGTAGTACATTTTGCTGATGTCGTGTTCTTTATAAGGCATACGCAAATGTAAATGATAATTTCGGATTTCGGATTTTCAATTTCGGATTTGGTTTAGTTATTTGAGTTATCAATTTGAAATGTAATCAGGCTAATCCTTAAATCCTATAAATCAAGGTTCAGATAATAAAAAATCCGAAATTGAAAATTCGACATCCGAAATCCTTTAAAACTTTATCTTTGCACTCATGACCGCTAACGAAATTCGACAGGCTTTTCTTGATTTTTTTGCTTCTAAAGGGCATACCATTGTCCCTTCTGCGCCTATTGTTGTTAAAAACGACCCTACGCTGATGTTTACCAACGCGGGGATGAACCAGTTTAAAGATATTTTTTTGGGCGAAGCGCCTGCCAAATTTAAGCGCGTGGCAGATACCCAACGCTGCCTGCGGGTAAGTGGCAAGCATAATGACCTGGAAGAGGTAGGTATTGATACCTATCACCATACCATGTTCGAGATGCTGGGCAACTGGAGCTTTGGCGACTACTTTAAAAAGGAAGCCATTGAATGGAGCTGGGAACTGTTGACAGAAGTATATAAATTACCAAAAGACAGGCTATATGTATCTTATTTTGAAGGCGACACAAAAGATGGCCTTGAAAAAGATACCGAAACCCTTAATTTATGGAAGACTTATGTAGATGAGGGCCATATTTTACCGGGCAATAAAAAGGATAACTTTTGGGAAATGGGCGAAACCGGTCCCTGCGGACCGTGTTCGGAGATACATTATGACAGTCGCCCGGATAATGAGCGCGCATTGGTTGATGGCAAGACGTTGGTTAATGCCGACCACGACCAGGTAATTGAGATATGGAACAATGTATTTATGCAGTTTAACCGCCTTAAAGACGGTTCATTACAGCAATTGCCTGCCAAACATGTGGACACAGGTATGGGCTTTGAGCGTTTGGTGCGGGTGCTGCAAGGCAAAACATCTAACTATGATAGTGATGTTTTTCAGCCTACTATTGAGTTTATCGCCGCGAGATCAGGAAAGAAATATAATGCCGCTGCTAAACCGGGTGATGCTGATTGGAGCGTAGCCGTAGCCATGCGGGTATTAGCCGATCATATCCGTGCCGTAAGCTTTACCATTGCCGACGGGCAATTACCATCAAGCAATAAGGCTGGGTATGTTATACGCCGTATTTTACGCAGGGCGGTTAGGTATTCGTATCAATATTTAGATTTTAAAGAGCCATTTTTAAACCAGTTGGTACCGCTATTGGCCGAGCAGTTTAAGGATGTGTTTAGCGAATTGTATAACCAAAAGGATTTTGTGCAGAAGGTGATTTTGGAAGAGGAAACAAGCTTTTTGAGAACGTTAGGAAATGGTATAAATAAGTTTAATGAATATGTAAAAAAGCAAAATGAAGCCTTTTCTACACCGTCATCGGAACCTCGTATCGTGATTTTTTCAGTAGGCGGTAAAAATTATGATAATCATATCTCTACATTAATTACTGGCGAGTTTGCCTTTGAATTATCCGACACAGATGGGTTTCCAATCGACCTAACAGAATTAATGGCTCGTGAAATTGGTTGGACTGTCGATCTGAAAAAATTCAACGAAGAATTAATAAAACAAAAAGACCGTTCCCGTGCAGCTACCGCCGTTGATACCGGCGATTGGATTCAATTAAAAGACGATGATACCGTAGAATTTACCGGCTACGATGAAACCGAAAGCATTGCCCATGTGGTTAAATACCGCAAGGTAACGGCTAAAGGCAAAGAGCAATACCAAATTGTATTGGACAAAACGCCATTCTACGCTGAAAGCGGCGGGCAGGTAGGAGATACCGGCGAACTGGTTTTCCCGGATGGTGAGGTGGTAAGGGTTACGGATACTAAAAAAGAGAACGGCCTTATTGTTCATTATGTTGACAAACTGCCCGAAGATATTGACGATGCCCTAACCGCCATTGTTGATAAAGACCGCCGCCACAATATCATGAACAACCATAGCGCTACGCACTTGTTGCACGCCGCTATGAAACAGGTATTGGGCGCGCATGTAAATCAAAAAGGATCGTTAGTTAACGCTGATTACCTGCGTTTTGACTTTTCGCACTTCGCCAAAGTTACCGATGAAGAACTGGAGCGCATTGAAGCTATTGTAAATGAAAAGGTGCGCGAGAATATCGCTTTAAAAGAAGAACGTAACGTGCCTTATCAAATAGCTATCAGCAGCGGTGTAACCGCCCTATTTGGCGAAAAGTACGGAGATTACGTGCGGGTGATAACCTTTGATGAAAAGTTCAGTAAAGAGCTTTGCGGCGGTACGCATATTAAGGCTACCGGGCATATTGGTTTCTTTAAAATTATAGCCGAAAGCGCTGTAGCAGCCGGTGTACGCCGTATTGAAGCTATTACGGGTATTGCAGCCGAAAACTATATTTTGGAGCAAAACAAGCTGGTAAACCATTTAAAAGAACTGCTTAAAAACCCGAAAGATATATCTAAAAGCGTAGAAAGTTTATTGGACGAAAATACACGCTTGAAAAAAGAGATAGAAAAAAGTGTCCTTGAAAAATCATCGGGCTTAAAAACAGAGTTAGCCCAAAAAGTAGAACTAATAAACGGCATTAACTTCATCGCCCAAAAAGTTGAACTGCCCAATGCCGACGCCATTAAAAACCTGGCCTACCAAATAAAAGATATTGTGCCAAACCTGTTCCTGGTTTTGGTGGCCGTGATTGATGGCAAGCCAAATATTACCGTAATGATAGCCGAAGACCTGGTTAAGGAGAAAGGTTTACACGCCGGTAATATCGTAAAAGAATTAGCCAAAGACATAAAAGGCGGTGGGGGCGGTCAGCCATTTTTTGCAACCGCAGGCGGCAGCGATGTAAGCGGGTTGGATGCAGTGCTGGTTAAGGCAAAGGGCTTGGTGTAGGCGAAAGATTTGACAACTTTTAAAAAGTTGTCAAATCTGATTAGCTAACCCGACGAGCATCTATGGAGAGAAGATTTAAATGTGCGCTTTCGTCAACCAATATTATTAATTCTATATTTGACTTTTAATTAAAGGCTAAATAATAGCCGATTTTAAGTTTATGACATTGCTTCCGTCTGCAATAGGTGAAAAATACGAATTGGTTGTAGGATTAGAGGTCCACGCGCAATTATCTACTTTAAGTAAGTCTTTCTCGTCAGATTCGGCTGCCTTTGGGGCCGAGCCTAATCACCATATCAGCCCTGTATCATTAGGTCACCCCGGCACCTTACCGCGGATGAACAAAAAGATGGTTGAATATGCCATTAAGATGGGGCTGGCCTGTAATTGTACCATCAACCTGCAAAACTCATTTGCCCGTAAAAACTATTTTTATGCTGATCTGCCAAAAGGGTATCAAATAACTCAAGACCAGGCGCCTATATGTTTGGGTGGATTTGTACCCGTGAGGTTAACCGGTGGCATTTCGAAAAATATTGCTATACACCATATCCACATGGAGGAAGATGCAGGCAAAAGCATGCATGACAACCACCATGAAGATTCATTAATAGACCTGAACAGGGCAGGGGTGCCGCTTATTGAAATTGTATCGGAACCTGATATGCGGAGCGCCGAAGAGGCAGGGCAGTTTTTAACAGAAATACGCAAACTGTTACGTTACCTGGATATTTGCGATGGCAATATGGAAGAAGGCAGTATGCGTTGCGATGCCAATATCTCGGTAAGGTTAAAAGGCGCGACAGCTTATGGCAACCGTTGCGAGGTGAAAAACCTGAACTCGATACGCAATGTACAACGGGCTATTGAGCATGAGTTTGTACGACAGGTGGAGTTAATTGAAAAAGGCGAACATATTGACCAGAACACGTTGAACTTTAACGCTGATACCGGCGAAACCTCGGTTTTACGTTCGAAAGAAATGGCCAATGATTACCGCTATTTCCCTGAGCCCGACCTGATGCCTTTGGTACTTGATGCGGCTTATGTAGAAAGCATTAAACTGCAATTGCCTGCATTACCCAATCAGCTTTATAAAAAATACACCGAACAATTACACCTTTCTGATTATGATGCCGGGGTAATTACAGCTGATAAAGACGTGGCGCTATACTTTGAACAACTGATAAAACATACCGCCAATCATAAAGCCGCTGTGCATATATTGATGGGGCCTGTTAAATCCCACTTAAATGAAACGGGCGCGGCTATAAGCACCTTAGGTATTAAGCCCGAAAACTTAGCCGGGCTGATAAAACTGGTTGATGATGGTTTAGTTAATAATTCGGTAGCTTCACATAAATTATTTCATGCCTTATTAAGAGAGCCCAATAAAAACGCCGAACAAATAGCGCAGGAACAAAACCTTTTAATAACTGCGGGTAATGACGATGTTGATCAGTATATAAAAGCGGCTATAGCTAAATTCCCGGATAAGGTTGTTGAATACCGAAAAGGCAAAAAAGGCGTTTTAGGGTTGTTTATGGGCGAGATCATGAAAAGCTCGAAAGGTAAAATTGATCCGCAAAAAACAAACCAGTTATTAATAAAGGAGTTAGAATCCAAATAAAGTATTACTACAACTCATAAATCATAATATCTTTACAAACAATTAGATAAATGAAAAACCGTTTAAGTATCTGTTCAATTATAGCCTTAGCTTTCCTGGTAGCTTCATGCAAGGATAAGTCGGCATTTACCCTATCCGGGACGATAAAAAATCAGTCCAGCTTAAAAATGATCTACCTGCTGGAAGCTGATAGTTCGCAAGTTAGCGTGATCGATTCTACAACTTTAAGTGATGGCGGTAAATTTCAATTTAAACATTCCGCACCCTATGCCAACCTGTATAAACTTCGTGTGGGCAGTACCATATTCGATCTGATAGCAAAAAATGGTGACGCTATTGATTTTACTACAGATTTGAACGACAATGGGCATACTTATGAAATAACAGGCTCTGAAGATTCTGAAAAAATACAGGAGTTTAACAAAATAAGTAATTTTTACGGCGATAAAAACAGCAAAGTCGTACAGGAATACCAGGCAAAATCACAGGCATTAGGTAAAGAGTCTGATTCGTTGATGAAAGCGTATATGCCGATGTTTGAAAAGAACCTGGCTGATTACGCGCAAGCCGTTTTAAAGTTTGTTAATGATAATAAAACCTCATTGGCCGCATTTTACGCCATGACCTCGTTAGACGAGCTTAAATACGAACAGCAATTGGTTACCTATGCCGATAGCATTAAAGATAATTTTAAAGATAACCCGGGTGTACAGCATTTTATTCATCAAATGATGGCTGCAAAACCAATATCTGTTGGGCATAAAGCGCCCGAGTTTACTGTTGAAGGTATTGATGGTAAACCCATTAACCTTGCCGATTATAAGGGCAAATATGTTATGCTTGATTTTTGGGCATCATGGTGCGGGCCGTGCAGGCAGGAAAATCCCAATGTTGTTAAACAATACAATGCCTTTAAAGCTAAAGGGTTTAATATCTTAGGTATATCGCTTGATGTGGAAAAAAATGCCTGGCAGCAGGCTATCACGGCGGATAAGTTAACATGGGCGCATGGATCAGACCTAAAACGATTTGACGGGCCTACCGAAAGGTTATATCATATAGAAGCTATACCGTCAAATTTTATAATTGATCCACAGGGAGTTATCGTCGCCAAAAACATTACAGGCGCCGCACTTGAAGATTTTTTAAACAAAACGTTTAATAAGCCTCAATAAGAAGTTAAAATAAAGTAACACTTAACAATTTGTTAATATTAAATTAACCATTATCTTTTTTTAAGCTTATACTTTTATACAAAATTAAATCAGTAATGAGCAGCACTACGAAACAAAAGATATTAATTGTTGATGACGAGCCTGATATCCTCGAACTTATTGAGTATAATTTAAAAAAGGAAGGCTACCAGGTGTTCCTGGCACGTAATGGGCAAGAGGCGGTAACTGAAGCTAAAAGATCATTACCCGACCTGATTGTATTGGACATTATGATGCCCAAAATGGATGGTATTGAAGCCTGCCGCATTATGCGCACCATGCCCGAGTTTAAAAATACCTTTATGGTTTTTTTAACAGCCCGGAGCGAAGAATACTCTGAAATTGCCGGTTTTAATGTAGGGGCGGACGATTATATAGCCAAACCAATTAAGCCACGCGCGCTGGTTAGCCGCATAAACGCCATATTGCGCAGAAATGCGCCTGCCGAGGATGTTGTGGATAACAAACTCGAAATTGGCGACCTGGTCATTGACCGTGAAGCCTACCTCGTATTTAAAAAAGGCGAAAAAGTAGTTTTGGCTAAAAAAGAGTTCGAATTGCTATATCTCCTGGCCTCAAAACCCGGTAAAGTTTATACCCGCGAGGTTATATTAAAAAATATATGGGAAGATTCTGTTGTGGTTACTAACCGCACTATTGATGTTCATATCCGTAAGCTCCGCGAAAAACTGGGCGATGACATAGTAGCTACTGTAAAAGGAGTAGGCTATAAGTTTGAAGGATAACCCTTTATCCTGACTTTTAAGGTCATATTTTAAATAAATCTTAGCAATAATCACAAAATTTGTAAAAAATTACATATTTTGTGATTTATTGTTGCTTTTAATTTCGGGCAGCAAATACGATCACCCATACCCC
>JABDBT010000003.1:23155-24041 GCA_013288465.1 Bacteroidota bacterium
TACCTGCATATTCGATTTTAAATTATAAGATCTTTTAAAAGATGTACCGAGGATTTAAAAATACATTTTATGTTTTTTTGCTGATTCTTACTGCTGCGTGCAAGGTTCCCTATAACCCGCCGCCTATAACGGCTGTAAATAATTACCTGGTTGTTGAAGGTTTAATAAATATTAGTGATTCGACCTATATTAAGTTAAGCAGGACAGTGGGAGTGATGAATGCTTCGGTTATTAACCCCGAATTGAAAGCAATCGTGACTATTGAAAGTAACCAGGGTGGTAGCTATCCTTTAAAAGAGCTGGGCAATGGTGTTTATGCGGCAGTCCCATTGAGTTTGAGCGCCGCTAATCAATATCGTTTGCGAATAAAAACAACCGGCGGTAGTACTTATACATCTGATTTTGTACAAACTAAAGTAACCCCGCCAATAGATAGCATTATTACAGATATGAAACCCGATGGGATACATATAGGGGTAAATGCGCATGATGCTCAAAACAACACCCGTTATTACCGTTGGGATTACTCAGAGGCCTGGCAGTTTGTTTCTTATTATAATTCACATGCGGTATCTCCCGGTAAGGGAATAGTAGCTGTTACGCGTACAAATGATATTTACCATTGCTGGGGCTATGATGCTTCGGCCACAATTTTATTAAACTCAACCGCATCGCTCAGCCAGGATATATTACTAAATAGCCCGATCACATTTGTGCAGTCATCATCAGAAAAGCTATCTATACGATATAGTATATTGATAAGGCAGTACGCGTTAACGAAGGATGGATATGATTACTGGACGTTGCTTAAAAAAAACACAGAGCAGTTAGGCAGTATATTTGATTCGCAGCCCTCGGCATCTATTGGCAATTTACATAATGTAAA
>JABDBT010000003.1:24141-54946 GCA_013288465.1 Bacteroidota bacterium
GATTACTGGACGTTGCTTAAAAAAAACACAGAGCAGTTAGGCAGTATATTTGATTCGCAGCCCTCGGCATCTATTGGCAATTTACATAATGTAAATAACCCCGCCGAACCTGTTATAGGTTTTATAAGCGTGGGCACAGTTAGCCAAACCCGTATATATTTAAATTTTGCCGATTTGCCCAAAAGCTATATTAACGATTATTTATTGAACACGCCTTATAATAAATATACCTGCGTTTTAGACACTATTCCTGTGGTGGTTAGGGACCCACATACAGGAAAAGTAATAGATTTTCCTGAACTAAACTATTTTATACAGGTAAACCCTATTTTATTGCCTGTGGATGTTGTTATACCATATAACCCGGTTGATTCGGCTGGCAGCCATAGCGGTGCGCTACCAGCATGTGTTGATTGCACGTTAAGAGGAACAAACGTAAAACCGGCTTTTTGGCACTGATATGAAAAAGAACTTTAAATATGTTTTATTAATCATAACTGTGCTCAGCATAGCCGCGTGTAAGGTTCCCTATAATCCACCTGCTACAACCGCAGTTAGCAACTATTTGGTGGTTGAGGGGTTGATAAATATTACCGACTCTACTTATATAAAATTGAGCCGAACGGTAAATATATCAACCGCCTCAACACTTAAACCGGAGTTAAAAGCTACGGTCACTATCGAAAGCAATACTGGTAGTAGTTACCCGTTAAGCGAATTGGGTAATGGCAGTTATGCATCTGCCCCGTTAAATTTAAGCAGTATCAATCAATATCGTGTAAGGATAAAAACCAGCAACGGCGAGCAATATGTTTCAGATTTCGGCGCGACAAAAGTTAGCCCACCAATTGACAGCCTTACCTGGCAGGCAACAACCGACTTGAAAATTTACGCCAATACCCATGATGTCACAAATTCTACCCGCTATTACCGGTGGGATTTTACCGAAGAGTGGGAGTTTCATTCCAATTATGATTAACAATATGTATCAGATGGATTAAAAATTTCGATACGCACACCCGCCCAGCAAATATTTGATTGTTATACGGGAGATATTTCCAATGATATAGCTCTGGGTACATCTATCCAGCTTAGTAATGATGTTATCAAACAAGCGCTTGTAAATACTATTTTGCCAGATGCCGAAAAAATAGGTGTTAAATATAGTATCCAGGTTAAACAATATGCTTTAACAGAAGACGCCTATAATTACTGGACCTTGCTTAAAAAAAACACAGAACAATTGGGAAGTATTTTTGATTCCCAGCCCTCGGCATCAATTGGTAACATTCATTGTGTAAACAATCCGACCGAAATTGTTATAGGCTATATCAGTGCCGGAACGGTAACTAACAGCCGAATATTTATAAGCAAAAATCAGCTGCCAAACTGGTTAACCACGCCATTTTATCCTATATGCGATGTTGATTCTCTGGACTGTTGCGGACCGCCCCATTCTATGCCACCTACTACAAATGAGTATGTGAATTACAAAAGCCTCGAATTTTTGGGATATCCAACAATTCAAACACCTATTCAGCCAGCTGCCAATGCTGCCGGAACTCAAATTGGCTGGGTTGCAGCAGCCTCAAGATGTGTAGATTGTACCTTACGGGGAAAAAGTACACCACCAAGCTATTGGAAATGACATGAAAAATAGCTTTGAATACTTATTGTTAATCATTACATTGTTAAGTATAACCACCTGTAAAACCCCTTATACCCCACCGCCTATAACGGCTGTAAACAATTACCTGGTTGTTGAAGGTTTAATAAATATTAGTGATTCGACCTATATTAAGTTAAGCAGAACAGTGGGGGTAATGAGCGCCTCAGTTGTTAAGCCTGAATTGAAAGCAACTATTACTATTGAGAGTAACCAGGGTGGTAGTTATCCTTTAAAAGAGCTGGGCAATGGCGTTTACGCTACGGCCAACTTAAATTTAACCTCGGCTAATCAATACCGTTTAAGGATAAAAACAACCGGCGGCAACACTTATACATCTGATTTTGTGCAGACCAAAGTTACGCCACCGATAGATAGCATTATTACAAACGTGCAGCCCGATGGCATACATATAGGGGTAAATGCGCATGATGCTCAAAATAATACCCGTTATTACCGTTGGGACTACTCGGAGGCCTGGCAGTTTGTTTCTTATTTTGATTCACATTGGGTATCTAATGGTATGGGTATAGTAGTTGTGCCGCGCACTAATGATGTTTATCATTGCTGGGGTGATGATGTTTCTGCCACAATTTTATTAAATTCGACCGCATCACTTAGCCAGGATATATTGTTAAATAGCCCAATTACATTTGTTCAATCCTCGTCAGAAAAATTATCGATACGGTATAGTATATTGATAAGACAGTACGCGTTAACGAAGGATGGATACGATTACTGGACGTTGCTTAAAAAAAACACAGAGCAGTTAGGCAGTATATTTGATTCGCAGCCCTCGGCATCTATTGGCAATTTACATAATGTAAATAACCCCGCCGAACCGGTTATAGGTTTTATAAGTGTGGGCACAGTTAGCCAAACCAGGGTATATATAAATTTTACCGATTTGCCAAAAAGTTATATTGCCGATTATTTAAATAATACCCCCTATAATCAGTACACTTGTGATTCGACGGTTGTTTCAGTAGTAATGAGAAATAATTTAGGAAGAGTGATTGGGTTTCCTGAAGAAGACTATTTTATACATCCAAACCCGATTGAAATACCAATAAATCAAATTGTACCATTTAACCCGCTTGACTCGGCTGGTAGCCACAGCGGGGCAATACCTCCATGTGTAGATTGTACTTTAAGAGGAACAAACGTAAAACCAGCTTTTTGGCACTAATATGAAAAAAAACTTTAGATACATTTTATTGATCGTTACGGCGCTAAGCATAAATAGTTGCAAAACACCTTACGCCCCCACACCCATAACTATTGCAAGTAACTACCTGGTGGTAGAAGGCATAATTAACACTACCGACTCTACTTATATTAAGTTGAGCCGTACCGTAAGCCTCACAAGCAGCGCTACGCTTAAAACAGAGTTAAAGGCTACAATAACCATCGAAAGCAGTGCAGGGAATTCTTATCCCTTAACTGAGTTAGGTAACGGTAATTACGCCGTTGCGCCATTAAATTTAAGCGCCACCAATCAATATCGGTTACGCATAAAAACCAGTAATGGCGAACAATATGTTTCTGATTTTGGCGACACCAAAATTACCCCGCCAATAGATACACTTACCTGGCAGGCTAAAACTAATGGATTGGAAATTTATACAAGTACACACGACCCTAAAAATGCTACACGTTATTACCGCTGGGATTATACCGAAGAATGGGAGTTTCATCCTAACTATGATTCACAATATATATCCGACGGCAAAAACATTACCGTTCGCACCCAGGCACAACAAATATGGGATTGTTATACAGGCGATGTTTCAAGTAATATAACATTAGGATCGTCGGCTCAGCTTAGCCAGGATGTTATTAACCAGGCCCTTGTTGCTATTGTTCCGCAGGGCGCCGAAAAAATAAGTGTTAAATATAGCATACAGGTAAAACAATATGCTTTAACAAAAGATGCCTATGATTACTGGACATTGCTTAAAAAGAATACAGAGCAGCTGGGGTCTATCTTTGATTCCCAGCCTTCGGCTTCTATTGGTAATATACATTGTGTAACTAATCCAAGCGAACCGGTTATCGGCTTTATTAGCGCCGGTACGGTTACGCGCAACAGGATATTTATTAATAAAAGCCAATTGCCGGCCTGGCAAACTATTCCTGCCTATCCTCAATGCTTGTCAGATTCGATATTTGTGCACACAACCCCCAAAAACCCTCGTCCTACATTAGATGAGTATGTAAATTTCAAAAGCCCGTTATTTGAAGGCAATGCGCTACTGCAAATACCTATTCAACCATTTAATGTTGGGGCAGATACTTGCTACATATCTGCAGCCGCTATTTGTGTTGATTGTACCCTGCGCGGCATTAAAACGCCGCCCGCTTATTGGAAATAAATGAATAAAGTAAATAAGTATATTTTCCTGTTAATAACATTAGTAAGTCTGACAGCGTGTAGAGTCCCTTTTACGCCATCGCCTATAACTGCCGCTACTAACTATTTGGTAGTTGAGGGGCTGATCAACATTACAGATTCAACTTATATAAATTTGAGCCGCACGGTAACTGTCGCCAGCAAATCGACGGTCAAACCCGAGTTAAAGGCCGCAATAATTATTCAGAGCAGCCTGGGAAGTAGCTATCCTTTGAAAGAATTGGGCAATGGTATATATGCCGCTGAGCCGCTAAGCTTAAGTGCAGCTAACCAATATCGTCTAATGATAAAAACAGCTAATGGCAACACTTATGCATCTGATTTTGTGCAAGCCAAAATAGCCCCGCCGATAGATACTGTTACTACACAATTACAAGTTGACGGGGTACATATAGCGGTAAATGCACATGACTCACAAGATAATACCCGTTATTACCGTTGGGATTACAAAGAAACCTGGGAATTTAATTCTTTTTTTACATCCCTTTATAGTTTTAATGGGTTAGCAATTATTCCAAGAACCAGTGCAAATGAGATTAATCATTGTTGGGGTAATTTCAACTCGGCCACTATTTTGTTGGCATCAACGGCTAATCTTAGCCAGGATGTTATTTCAAATAACCCGATTACCTATGTTGAGTCGTCATCGGAAAAGTTAGAAATACGGTATAGCATATTAGTAAAACAATATGCCCTAACAAAAGACGGTTATGATTACTGGACAATGCTTAAAAAAAACACGGAACAATTAGGAAGTATATTTGATTCGCAGCCAACAGCGTCAATTGGTAATTTGCATAATGTGAATAACCAGGCCGAACCGGTTATTGGTTTCATAAGCGCAGGTACAGTTAGCCAAACCAGGATATATATAGATCATACAACTTTACCCAAAAACTATTTTCAGGATTACTTAAATACTGCACTTTATACGCAATACACCTGTGTAAAGGCTGTTGTTAAGACTGCCGAATATAATGCATATTATAATATTAGTAATCCAATACTAATACCTGTGGATGCAAATACCGGGGCCACTCCTTTATGCGTGGATTGTACCATACGCGGATCGAATATCCAGCCTTCTTTTTGGAAATACTGATTCTATTAAAATGGATTTTTAACGGTATAGTTTACTTTGAATAACAACAACTTAATATTTGGCGTGCCCACTGGTTTGTTTTAAAGTAAGCTACTTTATATAGTTTTAACCTCCCCGGCGCACGTTTAAATTAATAACCGTATTTTTGCCGGCTATATAGTTACCAGATGAAGATCCCGAAGTTTGCCGACCTGATATTATTTGAAGATGATGATGTGATAGTGGTTAATAAACCGCCGTTTATAAGTTCGCTTGATGAACGCGAAGGAGGGGAGATCAATATGTTGCGGCTGGCAAAAAATTACTCGGATGATGCGCAGGTATGTCACCGGTTGGATAAGGAAACATCAGGCGCGCTAATTATTGCTAAAAATCCCGAAGCTTACCGCTCGGTATCTATGCAGTTTGAAAAGCGACAGGTTAAAAAAGTTTACCATGCCATTATTGACGGTACCCATGTTTTTGACGAACTATTGATAGACCTGCCTATTTTAAATGTGGGTAAAGGTAATGTAACCATAAGCAGGCAGGAGGGTAAGCGTGCCGAAACCTGGTTTCAGTCGTTAAAATACTTTAAACATTATACTTTAGTTGAATGCCGCCCGGTAACCGGCCGTATGCACCAGATACGTATTCACCTGGCTACGCAACGGGCATCCATAGCCGGGGATGAAATGTATAAAGGCAAGCCTGTTTTTTTATCAGCCATTAAGCGCAAGTATCATTTAGGTAAAGACCAGGAAGAAATGCCCATTATGAAACGTTTTGCCTTACATGCTTATGAAGTTACCTTTAAGCTAATGGATGGCACACCGGTCACCATTCATGCTCCATATCCTAAGGATTTTGAAACATTACTAAAGTTATTGGAGAAGTTTGATGAGTAATGTTTAGCCTTAATTTATGAATTGGGTATTTGACTTAAGACTCAAAACTATCTTAAAGTATCATCACCCCCGGCTTATTCACAACCGGTATCCTGATAAAATTTACGTCAATGATACTTTCGGGCAGGAAGATGAACTTCTTGTCATAAATATCGTTACCGATATAATAACTTAGCCAGTATTCATTATTTAAGCCGAAGGTTTCTTCGTCAATTGGTTCAATAAGTTTATAAGCGCCTCCTTCAATTATGGGGAATGCATGGCGCAGAACAGAAGTTTTTACCTGTTCACCATTTTTTTCACCATACCCCTTTGAGGTGATCATTACATTCTCAATAGGTTCTTTTTTAAGATTAACCAGGTAAACATACCATATCTTGCTTTCAGCACTTTCTTTTTCCAGCGCTACAGCTATAGCAATATCCTTTACCGTATTTTCCGGAAGATCTTTTATCATGGGGTGGTTGATTAAGTTAATTGGGTTGATTAGGTGAGTAGTTTCAGATTACCCCAACAACCACCCACCTAATCAACCCAATTAACCAATTACTTCTTTTTGGCAAATTTCTTCTTGCCTTTTGCAGGTGTCTTGCTTTCGGCAGCGGCTAAGGCTTTACATTCTTCAAAGGTTAACTCTAATGGTTCTTTACCTTTTGGTATTTTAACGTTTTGTTTTCCAAATTCAATATAAGGGCCCCATCGGCCATTTAATATTTTTACTGTTGGGTCTTCATCAAATGCTTTGATTAGCCTTTCAGCATCCTTTTTGCGTTTTTCAACAATTAATTCAACGGCTTGCTGCTCGGTAACGTCATGTGGGTCGAGCTCTTTCGGTAACGATATGAAAGCGCTGTTATGCCTTATGTATGGCCCAAAACGGCCAATGGCTACAGTCATATCCTTATCTTCAAAAACACCCACCTTTTTGGGTAGTTTAAACAGTTCTAAGGCTTCTTCAAGTGTTATGGTCTCTATGCTTTGCCCGGCACGTAAACTGGCATAAAGGGGCTTGTATTCCTTGTCGGCATCAGGTGCGTTTTCACCTACCTGTACAAACGGGCCGTAACGGCCAATACGTACAGAAACTTTTTTGCCTTCGGTATTTGTGCCCAGGTCACGTTCGCCGGTTGCTTTATCAGCAGTTTCAATAGTGCTTTCAACATCTTTATGAAATGGCTGATAAAAATTACGGATCATATCCGTCCATTCTTTTAACCCCTGTGCTATCTCATCAAACTGTTTCTCAACACTTGCGGTAAAGTTAAAATCAACAATACCCTTAAAGTGTTGTACCAGGAAATCATTAACCACAGCGCCAATATCCGTTGGAAAAAGCTTATTGCGCTCGGCGCCGGTGTTTTCTGTTCTTTCTTCCTTTTGTATGGTATTGGCTTTTAAAGTTAATACCCTGAATTTTCTTACTTTACCTTCGCGCTCTTCTTTAACCACATAGCCGCGGTTTTGAATGGTTGATATGGTAGGGGCGTAAGTTGATGGCCGGCCAATGCCTAATTCTTCTAACTTTTTCACCAAACTGGCCTCCGTATAGCGTGCGGCAGGGCGCGAGAAACGTTCGGTAGCCGACATTTCTTCCAGCTCCAGTAACTGCCCTTTGGTTAAAGGCGGCAACATGGCGTTTTCGCCGTCCTGTTGGTTCTCGTCCTCATCATCGTCCGATTCCAGGTAAACTTTCAGAAAGCCATCAAACTTCATTACCTCGCCGTTTGCAACCAGATCCTCTTTACGTGTTGATATACTGATCTTAGCGGTGGTTTTCTCAAATTGCGCTTCGCTCATTTGCGAGGCAATAGCTCGCTTCCATATTAGCTCATAAAGGCGTTTATCGCCCGAATCGCCTTCAATGGTATGGTGGTTGAAATAAGTAGGCCTTATGGCTTCGTGAGCCTCTTGTGCACCAGCGCTTTTGGTCTTATATTTCCGGTGTTGATGGTATTTGTCGCCGTAGGCCGATACAATTTCTGCAGCGGCGGCATTTAAAGCGGTATCTGATAAATTAACCGAATCGGTACGCATATAGGTTATATGACCAGATTCATACAGCTTTTGCGCTACAGACATGGTTCGTGATACCGAATAACCTAATTTCCTGCTGGCTTCCTGTTGCAGGGTAGAGGTGGTAAAAGGAGCGGCAGGCGACCGTTTAGCTGGTTTTGTTTCTAACGAACTAACGTTAAAAGTAGCGTTTATGCAATCTGTCAAAAACTTTTCAGCGTCATCCTGTTTGCTGTAACGTTCAGCTAATTCAGCTTTAAAAGCTTGTTTTCCTTTGCCAAAAATGGCTACAATTTTAAACGCGGCTTCTGATTTAAATTTATTGATATCGCGTTCGCGGTCAACTATTAACCGTACCGCAACTGATTGTACCCTGCCGGCAGAAAGGGATGGTTTTACCTTTTTCCACAGTACCGGCGAAAGTTCAAAACCAACCAGTCTGTCTAAAACGCGACGGGCCTGTTGCGCATAAACCAGGTTATAGTCTATTTTCCTGGGGTTTTCAATCGCTTTTGTTATAGCAGGTTTAGTTATCTCGTGGAAAACTATCCTGCGTGTATTCTCATCTTTTAAGTTTAAAGTTTCAAACAAATGCCATGATATGGCCTCACCCTCGCGGTCCTCATCAGATGCCAGCCAAACCACTTCTGCTTCTTTTGCCAGCTTCTTTAATTCGCTTACTACCTGTTTTTTATCAGTAGGTACCTCATATTTTTGTTCAAAGTTGCGGCCTATATCAATAGCGTCTTCAGACTTCACCAGGTCGCGGATATGCCCATAACTTGATTTTACTATAAAGTCCTTTCCAAGATATCCTTCAATGGTTTTTGCTTTTGCGGGAGATTCAACTATTAATAAATTTTTAGCCATTTATACAGTTATTTTTTGCAAATAAAACATAAAGAATGCGAAACACAAACTTTACCAAGTCTTTAATTTTTTTTCTTTGAAGCGAAAACGTTGTAGTAAATGCGAAAATGGGGTAAAGCAGTAATAGCTATCGGGAGTGGATTGTAACCAATTACTACATCAAAAAACCACCGCCTAAGAGGTCGTTCCCTTCATAAAATACGGCAGATTGTCCAGGCGCAATACCCGATACCATGTGGTGAAAATCAACCTTTAAATGATCGCCCATTTGCTGTATGGTGCTTTGCGTACCGGCATCTTTGTAACGTATCTTGGTAATGGCATCCAATGGTTCGTTGATATTTTCGTACTTAACCATATTGAGGTTTTTTACCCAGGTTTGTTTGCGTTCCAGTTCATCAATAGTACCTAATACCACGGTGTTGGTATCAGGTTGTATGCTGGTTACAAACATCGGGTGACCAAAAGCTACGCCTAAACCCTTGCGCTGGCCTATAGTATAAAAAGGATAACCCTGGTGTTTGCCCACTATGGTGCCGTCTGTTAAAACAAAGTTACCACCGGCTACACGTTCCTCAAGGTCGCCCACTTTATGTCTTAGAAACGCCCTGTAGTCGTTATCGGGTACGAAGCATATCTCATAGCTTTCGCTTTTTCCGGCCAATTCAATTTGCCCCATTTCCATAGCCATTTGGCGTATCTCGGGTTTTGAATAGGTACCTAAAGGGAATTTAGTGCGGGCAAGGTTTTTTTGTGATACCCCCCAAAGTACATAAGATTGATCTTTATGCTCATCTTTTCCTTTAGATATTACATACCGGCCGCTGTCCTGCAAGCGTATATTGGCATAATGCCCGGTTGCTATAAATTCGCAATCAAGTTTATCGGCACGTTTTAGTAAGGCTTCCCATTTAATGTGGGTATTACATAACACGCACGGGTTAGGAGTGCGGCCCGCCAGGTATTCGCCAACAAAATTGTCAATAACAAAATCGCCAAACTCGCTGCGGATATCTAAAATATAATGCGGGAAACCATAGCCTACGGCTAAAGCACGGGCATCATTAATACTATCAAGGCTGCAACACCCGGTTTCTTTTGAACTACCGCCCGATGAGGCATAGTCCCATGTTTTCATGGTAAGCCCAATAACTTCATAGCCTTCCTCATGCAGCATTACTGCTGCTACCGAGCTATCAACCCCGCCGCTCATTGCTACTAATATTCTGCCGTGCTTACTCATATAATTTGCAAAGATACTTTTTTGATCTCTAACGGGCTTATTTGTTGGTCAGGCAAGCGTAAAACTGTATTATGATTATCATAATCGGGGTTTCTTTAAAAGAAAATGGTATTTATAATCAAACTATTACAGTTGATTATTAAAAGTAAAACTTTATATATACAATTTTATCAGGCAACGTAAACTGTTTTAATATTTACAAACTCATACAAACCAAACAACCCCAATTCGCGCCCATACCCTGATTCTTTAATGCCGCCAAATGGCAGTCGCGGGTCTGATTTTACTAACGAATTTACAAAGCATGAACCGGCTTGTAATTGGGTAGCGGCAATTTCTTCGCCCCTTTTTTTGTCATTTGTAAACACTGCCCCACCTAATCCAAACACACTGTCATTAGCCATATTGATCGCGTCGTTTTCGTCTTTTGCGGTGATAATAGCAGCCACCGGTCCAAATAGTTCATCATCATAAGCAGGCATGCCTTTTTTTACTTTTGTTAAAATAGTTGGCGGGTAATAGGCATTGTTGCCTGTTGGTATCTGGCCACCTAAAATACATTTAGCGCCCATTTCAATTGATGCTTTAACCTGGTTATGTAATTCGTTGCGCAAATCAGTTCGGGCCATTGGGCCAATGTTATTTGCCGGATCAAACGGATCGCCCATTTTTTTGGCTTGCATTTTTTGAAGGAACAACCGCGTGAACTCTTTTTCAACTGTTTTAACCACAATAAACCGTTTAGCGGCAATACAGCTTTGCCCGCTGTTAATTAAACGACTGTTTACACAAATTTCAGCTGCTTGTTCCAGGTCGGCATCAGCTAATATGATGTATGCATCGCTGCCGCCCAATTCCAGTACCGTTTTTTTTAGCAATGATCCGGCTTTTTGGGCTACTTTTTTACCGGCATTGGTGCTCCCGGTAATGGTAACTGCTTTAATATACTTGTTTTCAATAATTCGATCGACTTTATCGCTGCCCACTAACAATGTTTGAAACACATTATCCGGAAAACCTGCCTGGCTTATCATTTCTTCGATTGCTAAAGCGCAACCGGGTACATTTGAAGCATGTTTTAATACACCGCAATTACCCGCTGCCAATGCCGGCGCTAAAAAGCGAAATGCCTGCCAGAAAGGGAAGTTCCATGGCATAATTGCTAACACAACTCCAATTGGTTGAAAAGTAACATAGCTTTTTGAGGCTTCTGTTTCAATTTGCTGATCTTTTAGGTGCGTAGCCGCATTTGCCGCGTAATATTCGCATACTGATGCGCATTTTTCTATTTCAGCAATACCCTGGCTAACAGGCTTACCCATTTCTAAGGCCATCAAATTTGCCAATTCGTCCTTCCGTTTATGTAAAACACCGGCCAGGCTATTTAAATGTTTACAACGTTCGGTAATACTTTGTTCTTTCCAGCTTATCAAGGCAGTGTTAGTTTGCTTTATCTTTTTCTCTACCTGGCTATCGGTGTGCGCCTTATACTTTTTTATAATTTTTCCGTTAACCGGGTTTATGGAAATTAGCTGCATGATTAATTAAAAATTGTTTAATGCTTAACAAATAATTGGGAAGAATGCTTGAGTTAATTAAGGAGAAGATAAGGATAAATATTTTTCAAATATCATTTGATTGGAAAAATACAAAATTCAGAAGTGATTTATTAAGTAAAACAAGCTCTTATCTCTTTGATTATCAAAGCGTAATTATCAATATTTTAGCCTAATTGTTGCATTTTTAATAAAGAATAATACATATAAATACATTGTGAAGTTAAATGTGTCTTTTATGTTAAAAATTCATTAAAAATATAGTTCCTGTTGTAACAAACATGTCACAATATATATATTTGGGTTACCCTTAATTAACCTAACTTAAATTGAAATCGATTGCCCAATTATCAATTGAACAGAAACTACAAGGCATTATTTTTTTAATTATTTGCGTAGTAGCTACTGTGGAATACTTTGTGAAGTAAACTACGGTTACCATGAAATTCAAGGCGCTTACCAATGGTAAGCGCCTTTTTTGTTTTAATAGGCTATTGAGAAATGATGCGATAATTAATTTCGTACCTGCCCGGTACCTTTAACCACCCATTTATAACTGGTTAGTTCCTGTAAACCCATGGGGCCACGCGCATGTAGTTTTTGTGTGCTTATACCAATTTCGGCACCAAGTCCAAACTGGGCCCCATCAGTAAACGCGGTTGATGCGTTTACATAAACGGCAGCAGCATCAACTTTATTTAAGAAAGCTTCACAGTGGGCGCTATCTTCAGAAATTATTGCTTCACTATGTTTTGAGCCATGTGTGGCTATATGGTCAAGGGCCAGGTCAAAAGTATCAACTGTTTTTACCGCCATTTTCATCGACAAAAACTCAGTCCCGTAATGTTCAGGCTTTGATTGGTGTAAAAGATGGGCAGGATAGACGTCTTTTAATACTAAAAAAGCAGGTTCGTCGGCATAAAGTGTTACCTGTGCTTCCCCGAGTGGTGTGGCTATTTTGGATAGATCATTTAATCGTGAAGCATGAATGACCAAACAATCCAAAGCGTTGCATACGCTCACCCTGCGTGTTTTGGCATTGAAAACAATGTTAATGCCTTTTTCTATATCCCCATACTCATCAAAATAGGTATGTACAATACCTGCACCGGTTTCAATTACCGGCACTTTACTATGTTGCCGCACATGATTTATTAATCCCTGGCTGCCACGGGGTATTAAAACGTCGATATATCCAACTGCGCTAAATAAGGCTTCGGCAGCTTCGCGGTCAGGTGGGAGCAGCGTAGCCACGTTAATATCAATTTGGTGCTTTGCCAATACCCCGTGTATCAGCTCAATAATTGCTTTATTTGAATAGGCCGCATCGCTTCCGCCTTTTAAAACGCAAACATTACCCGATTTAAAGCACAAAGCAAATACATCAAAGGTAACATTAGGGCGGGCCTCATAAATTACACCTATCACACCCAAAGGCACCGTTACTTTTGAAATATGCAATCCGTTGGGTAATGTTTTTTCTGAGATGAGGTGCCCCAACGGAGTATCCAAACCGGCTACATTAATAATATCTTTTGCAATATCCTGTATTCGGGCGGGTGTAAGTTTTAAGCGGTCATAGTTTGGGTTGGCCGGGTCCATACGGTCAAGGTCTTTTTTATTCTCCAGTATTAACGCATCAGTTTGCGCAATAGTTGCATCAGCAAGGTCTTCCAATACCCGGTTAATAATAGCAGGGGTGAGGCTTGTTTTACGCCCTGCTAATAAAGCATTTTCAAAATATGCCGTATAATTCATCTCACTTATCATTGCAGGTAAAGATAATCATAATGCACCAGCGGCTTTTGGTTTTTATGGCCGATTTTGTCTTTTGCTTTCTCCGCGCCATACTCGGCGATGCCCAGACCAATGAGTTTTTCATTTTCATCAACCAGTTTAATGATCTCGCCTTTTTTAAAGTCGGATAGCACTTTTATTATTCCAATTGGTAAAAGACTGGTTGCTTTGCTTGAAAGCAGCGCTATTTTGGCGCCCTCATTAACCTGTACTACACCTGTGGCTGAGTTTTCTGAATGTGCTATCCATTTCTTTTTACCCGATGATTTTTTATTGGGGATAAAATGGGTATGCACGGCTTTGTTATCTAACACATCCGTTAATATGTTCTTTTTAGTGCCATTGGCTATGTGCACGGCTATGCCCAACTGCGCCACCTTTTGCGCCATGTTTGATTTGGTGATCATGCCGCCACGCCCAAACTGCGAACGGCTTTCCTGTATATAAGATGAAAAATCGTTATTCGAGCTGCTGATCTCTGTGATCACTTTTGAGCTTTCCAGTTTGGGGTCGCCGGTATAAATTCCATCTACGTTAGTAAGTACAATTAGTGCTTGTGCATTAAGCATGGATGCTATAAGCCCTGCCAGTTCATCATTGTCAGTAAACATGAGCTCGGTAATTGATACCACGTCATTTTCATTAACTACCGGTATTACCTGGTGCTGCAACAAAATTTCGAGGCAGTTTTTCATATTGAGGTAATGCACCCTGTCCCTGAAATCTTCCTTGGTAACCAATACCTGCGAGCAAAGTATATCAAACTGCTCAAACAGTTGTGAGTAGGTATTGATGAGTTTAACCTGCCCAATTGAAGCCAATAACTGCCTGGTTGCAATGGCATCTGATTTCTCAGATACGGATATCAAACTCCTGCCCGAAGCTACTGCGCCCGATGATACCAGGATAACTTCCTTACCCTGCTTTTTTATAGCAGCAATTTGCTCAACCAAATGGTTTATGCGCTGCAGATCGGGCAAACCGTTTGCCTGCGTAAAAACATTGGAGCCAATTTTAATAATTATCCGCCGGTAGTTGTAGTCCATTTAACTCATAGAATTAATCGGCAATATTACTAAATAGAAGTTTAAGACATTAAAATATATTGAATTAACTGATAAAACCCTTTATATATTCCTTCGTCAATTCCTCTTTCGGGTTTAATAACAACTCTTCCGTGGGGCCAAATTCAATGATCTTACCCATATAAACAAATATGATATAGTCAGATACCCGGCGTGCCTGGCGTAATATATGCGTAACCAGCACTATAGAATATTTTTGCTTCAAGGATATAAAAAGATCCTCGATGATAGAAGTGGAAACAGGATCAAGGGCCGATGTAGATTCATCGCCTAAGATGATCTCGGGCTCTACAGCCAGGCCACGCGCCAGGCATAGGCGTTGTTGTTGACCTATGGATAAACGTGTGGCAGAAGCGTTTAAACGGTATTTAACCTCGTTCCATAAGCCTGTGGCCTTTAATTGCTGTTCTACAATTAGATCCAACTCTGCGCGTTTGGTAATGCCGTGGATGCGCGGGCCATAAGCTACGTTATCATAAATAGACATGGGCAGGGGGTAGGGGCGCTGGGAAAGCAACCCCATTTTTTTACGGATATGGGTTACCTCAACATCGGGGTCATATATGTTTTCGCCGTCAACCAACACCTTTCCGGTGACTTTTACATTCGCCGTATTATCTAATAAACGGTTAAATGATTTTAGCAGCGTGGTTTTACCGCAACCTGACGGACCGATAATGGAAGTGACTTTTTTATTGGGAATATTAATGCTGATATCCTTTAAAATGTGCTGATTTTCGATATGCACATTCAAATTTTGTACACTTATATGGGGTGTGCTTGTCATTTAAATTTTATGTTTTGAAAACTTTTTGATCATTACTTCTGATAATACAGTGATGATCAATACCAGTATAGTAAGAATTAATGCCGAAGCATAAGCCCGGCCCTGTACTTCTTCAACAGGACTGCCCAACTGAAAAAATATAGCCAACGGCAGCGTAGCGGCAGGTTCATGAAGCGAGGTTGGGATATTATCACTAAATCCGGCAGTAAATAACACGGATGCTACATCGCCAATACCTCTGCCGAACGCTAATAATATCGCCGTATATATGCCGGGTTTTATTTGTCGCAGTACTACTTTGGCCGTTTCCCACCGGGTAGCGCCCAGAGATAGGGCCGCATCGCGTAATTCGCCGGGGACGGTGCGTATCACTTCATCCAGTGTACGTACCAGTACGGGTATTATCAATAAGGTAACGGCTATTATGCCGCCTAATAATGACGCACGTATGCCAAAATAAACCATTATTAAAAACCCGAAAGCGCCATAAACTATAGATGGGATGCCAAAAAGCACATCAAACGCCAATCGTATAATATCTGAAGTAATTCTTCTGCCTTTCATATATAGATTGATGAAAAAGGCAACCGGGATACTGATGACCAACCCCAATACGGTAGCGCCACCCGCTATATAAAGTGAGCCAATAATGGCATTAAGCACACCGCCTT
The DNA here is from genome assembly GCA_013288465.1 of Bacteroidota bacterium. Next base: position 40,232 of record JABDBT010000003.1, read on the forward strand.
CTTTGCCGATATAAAAGCCGCCGCCCGGGGTTTTGGTTATCATATCTAAATTCATAAAAGGAATGCCCTTTACAAATATTGTCCCTACTATCAGAAAGAAACTGCCAACTACTACGATAGTAGCCAGTATCATTAAAATTTTGAAGAAAAGTTCTTCTAATTTGCGTTTGATCATGCTGTTAAATTCCTTTCTAACCGGGTTAAAATAATGCGCGACAGGATATTAAATAGCAGGATGATAATAAAAAGCAATAACGCGGCAAACATTAAAGCCGAATCATACAAAGGGATTGATAACATTTCGCCATAGTTATTGGCAATAAGCGCAGGCAACGGGTAACCGGGGTCAAATACCGAATGAGGCACAACCGCGTTGTTTCCGCAAACCATTAATACAGCTATAGTTTCGCCAAACGCGCGTGATATAGCCAAAACCGCGGCCGCTACTATGCCGGGCGCTGCTTTGCGGATGATCACCTTTTTTATGGTTTCCCACTTGGTTGTGCCCAACGCCAGCGAAGCATCTTTTAATTCCTGTGGTATGGTGGTAAGCACTTCATTCAAAATGCTTACTATCAGTGGGAATATCATTATCGCTAATACAATTCCGCCTGCCAGTACACTGTAACCTGTCGAAAACTCAACGAAGTGCGGCGCTATAGATGATTGAATAAACGGAACAATAAATAATACGCCCCATACACCAAAAATTACCGGTGGTATGCCTGAAAGCAGGTTCACAAAGGGAATTAATATCTGTTTAATTTTCGGGTGCGCATATTCTACCAGGTAAAATGAGGTAAGCACACATAAGGGTAAAGCAATTATAATAGCTATGCCCGTTACCCATAAAGTCCCCATTATAAATGGATAAAAACCAAATAAACCCTTTAATGGTTTCCAGTCGCTTTTAGTTAGCAGGTTATGCCATGATGATTGATGTAGAATAGGGATAGAGCGGTAATAAAGGCCAACACCTATCACTACTATTAACGAAACAGATGCCAGTGTAAACACCAGCATCAGTTTTGAAATTATTTTATCTTTTAGGAAACGCATTTTGTAAATGGTTATAAAAGTTATAGAAAGGTTGTAAATGTTGTAAGGGTTAGAATATTTCCGACCACTATAACTTTTACAACCATTCTAACTTATTTAACTTTAGCCAGCTCCTCCTGCAACTTTTGTTTGGAAAGCGCGATATAACCGTTTTCGTCAATAAACTTCTGTCCATCGGTTAACACATATTTAACAAACTCTACCAATTCCTTTTTCTTTGGTTTACCTTTAAACAGGAAGCCCAAATTGCGTGCAGGAGGGGATGGGTATTTCCCGGTGGCTATTGCTTCTGTCAACTCATCAATAGTGCTGTAAAAGTTCTCATCGGCATCAATTTTGCCATTACCGTTCACATCAATAGGTAAGGCATGTACACCGGCTACCTGTTTGCGGGTTTTCAAATCGTATAAATACGCTATATTATTAAAGCCGATAGCCGTAACATCTTTTTTAACAGCCTGTGCCAGGCCAGGGTCGCCATAAACGGCTACACCCAACAAATCTTCCTGCTTCTTGTTAAAATATTTAGCCCATGTTTCTGCCGCGCCCGCAGCGTCAGACCGGGTATAGATATGGATAGGCACCGAAACCTTGCCTGCTTCCTGTTTCCAGTCTTTAATACTGCCTGTAATAAAAATATTGGCAAACTGGTCTCTTTTTACACCCTTAGCCAATAACTGCGCGGCATTGGGGTTACCTGTATTAAAAGTAGGTATAACAGCATCTTTGGTTACATATATGGTATAAGCTCCCTTTTTAACTTCTTCAGGATTAATATCGCGCGAAGCAAGGCCAATATCAACCAAACCTGATAGCGCGTCGGTTATACCTTTGCCGGCACCACCTGCCGAGATATTGAATTTTACTTTTGGGTGCAGTTTCCTGAATTCTTCGGCCCATTTTACAGTGATAGGATAGAGGGCAAATGCACCTGATATACTGATCGTACCTTCCAGGTCATCGGCAGGTGGATTTGTATTAACCCGCTTGTTAACAAAAGAAGATGATAGTATCACTATACTTAAAACTACGGCGGCAAAAAACAGGGGATATTTGTTTGAAAGTATCTTTTTCATAACTTTTAATTGCTGAATTTTAGAATGTTACCTGTAACTGCGCTTCGAATATGTTGTTCTTGATCTGAACTGTTTGTTCGCGGGCGTCAATGTAATTAACCGCAAGTTTTGCCCATTTGTTAAAGAAGTAGTTTGCACCTCCTATATAATAGGTTGTCCTGTCTGTGGTAATGGTTTGGGTGGGGTCATACGTATCATATCTTGCAGCTAATTGCAATTTATTTGACCATACAAAATAGGCTGCCTGTCCATACCATCCATTCCTGTTTATTGTAGCATCTGTACCTCTGTCATATTCGGCGGTAAGAGACAGCTTATTCCAAACGTATGTGCCGTCAATTCCCTGGCGGTTTCTTTTATGTGTTGCTGCCGCGGCTGTTCCAACTGCAAATACATCCTGGCCAATATAAAAATCAGCGCCTATGCTAAGATTTGCTATTGGGTGAATAACTAAACGTCCCACAACATCCTTCTGGTTATTATTATCAGTAGTTACATCATAACCAGCACCGTTAAAAACACCAAAATAGTAGTCAAAAAGGTAACGGTTGTCTATTTTGGCAAAGCTGCCGGTTAACTGTGCGCCAATATCACGGCCGTTTTGGTTGCCAATAACATCGGTTGACCTGCCGGCGAGCCCGTTAACAACCTGCGAGCGGTCAATAAATAGCAAGTCAGCATCCGAAGTTAAACTTTCGGCCGAGAACGGAACTTTAAACTGCCCGGCTGTAAATTTGAGGTAGTCGGCAATTTTATAGGTGGTATAAGCATCCAGTAATTTTGGGGTTACTCCCGCAAACTCGGTATATACTTCATAACTCCAGTTGTCAGTTACGTTACCTTTAACATCAAGCCTGGCCCTGTGTAGCAGAAACGTATTTAGCTTGGTGCTTTGCTCAAAGCCCTCATATTCTGTTTGGAGCAGACCGCTTATCTGCAATGCCCTGCTGCCAATTGTTATACCATGCTGGTTCTCCTTGTCCCGCTTTACCTGTTCTTTTAAGGCCAGGTCTGAACGAAGCGAGTCGGCTTCTTGTTGTGATACTACTTTCTTTTGGATGAGTAAGTTTAGTAACTCATCATTGTTTTGTGCCTTAACAAATAGGGCAGAGAATACCAGGCCCAAAACGAGCGTGGATTTAAATAAGTAAGAAAATTTCATTGTAAGTGTAAAATTGAAAAATGATTTAATTGAATAATGTTGTTTGTAAGTGGGAAAAAAGACCCCTGGAATGAGGGGCGATTAGCAACAACAACACATAGTAGTTTCAATTAAATTGCATGGGGAATAGGTTTTGAATACGTAATTAATTTGCTGAGTTTTCATTTGTAAAATTATAATCTATAAAATCTACCGTTTTAGTAGTGTAAAGATATTATTAATATTTACACATTCAAAATATTTTTCAAAAAAATTAAATACTTGTTTATTTGAGAAGAAATATAATACTGTATTTTATTGTAATACAGTATTATATAGTATTTTATGGAACAAGGTTCGCTCTGCTTGAGCGCATAAGGCAGGAGTGGAACAGCAGTTTGTCTGAACCATTATTACACAGGTTAGGCTGATTCTCTGGATCTTTGTTAATGGCTAAAAATCGAGTAAATCAATAAAATCCGTGTAATCATGGTTCAGACAATTAATCGGCCACAGCACGCAGCATGAGTGCTCCAACAGTTAAATTGGTGCGGCTATCAATAATAATAGCGCCGCCATTTGATTTATTATCCTGGTACAGGTCAAAAACCAACGGCTCGGCGGTTTTGATGACTACACGGCCAATGTCATTGAGCTTGAATTCGTCGCTGTATTCTTTTTCAAGTGTGTTGATATTCACCTTATGCAACAATTCCTGCACCTTACACCGCGTTACTTTGCTATTATGCTGAATAAAGTAAGTATGTGAGGTATCTAACGGGCGTGTATCCATCCAGCATAGGTCGGCCTCTATTAATTGCGACACCTCGGGCTGATAACTGCTGTTCACCAGCACATCGCCACGACTGACATCTATATCATCCTTTAAATGAATGGTTACCGACATGCCTGCTAATGCCTCATTTGGTTCTTTATCCAACAGTTCTATTTTTGAAATAGATGAGGTAAAGCCCGAGGGAAGAACGGTAACCTTATCATCCACTTTAAATGACCCACTGGATACACGGCCGGCATAGCCACGGTAGTCATGCAGATCATCAGTTTGCGGGCGTATAACCCATTGTATAGGTAAACGGGCATGCATGGTGCTGTTGTCAACCGCTATCTCTATGTTTTCAAGATATTCTAATAAGCTTTCGCCTTTATACCAGCTGACATTTAAAGATGGGTGAACAATGTTATCGCCTTTAAGCGCGCTAACAGGAATAAAGTGAACATTTTCAAGGCCAACCTTTGCCGCTAACTTTTTGTAATCATTAACTATCTGGTTATAAACATCCTCGCTGTAATCGACCATATCCATTTTGTTAACGCATATTACCACCTGCTGTATGCCCAAAAGCGATACCAGGTAGGAGTGACGTATAGTTTGCTCAATAACACCTTTACGGGCATCAATAAGTATAATTGCCAAATTAGCGTTTGATGCGCCGGTAACCATGTTACGGGTATATTGTATATGGCCCGGGGTGTCGGCAATAATGAATTTGCGCTTATCAGTTTGAAAATATTTGTAAGCTACATCAATTGTGATTCCTTGCTCGCGCTCGGCTTTAAGGCCGTCTGTTAAAATAGCCAGGTCGATACTGCCATCGTCGTTTTTACGGTTTGATGAATGCAGGGCCTCTAACTGGTCGGCTAATATCGAATCACTGTCGTATAATAACCGGCCTATCAATGTGCTTTTGCCATCGTCAACGCTACCTGCTGTAATAAATTTTAGTATGTCCATGTGTTTTTATTTCGGATCTCGGATTTTCGATTTCGGATTTATTGTATTTCCAATATTGAATTTTCGGGACTTAGAAATATCCTCCTTTCTTACGGTCTTCCATTGCGGCTTCACTTACTTTATCATCCATACGTGCGCCGCGTTCGCTTATTTTAGAAGCACTTATCTCGTCAATGATATCATCAATTTCAAAAGCATGTGACGCTACTGCCGCTGTACAGGTCATATCGCCAACCGTGCGGAAACGTACCGTACGGCGCTCAATCACATCGTCTGCATCCATATTTAAAAATGGGGATGCAGCCATTAACTGCCCGTTGCGTATAATCGTTTCGCGCTCATGCGCGAAATAGATAGAAGGCAGTTCCATTTTTTCGCGGCGGATATAATTCCATACATCCAATTCGGTCCAGTTGCTGATAGGGAATACCCTTACATTTTCGCCTTTATGTATTTTACCGTTATAAATATTCCATAACTCGGGGCGCTGACGTTTAGGGTCCCATTGGCCAAATTCATCGCGAACAGAGAAAATACGTTCTTTAGCCCTGGCTTTTTCCTCATCGCGGCGTGCGCCGCCAATACAGGCGTCAAATTTATGCTTGGCTATGGTATCTAATAAAGTTATGGTTTGCAAAGCGTTACGGCTTGCATTCTTACCTTTTTGCTCAATTACCTTTCCCTCATCTATCGAGTCCTGTACATGGCCGATGATCAGTTTCTCATTCAGTCGTTTAACCATGTCGTCACGATAGGTTATCGTTTCGGCAAAGTTATGGCCGGTATCAATATGTACCAGCGGAAAGGGGAATTTACCCGGACGAAATGCCTTTTCGGCCAAACGTACCAGGGTAATAGAATCCTTACCGCCCGAAAATAAAAGCGCCGGGCGCTCAAACTGGCCGGCCACTTCGCGTAAAATGTATATGGCTTCCGCCTCCAGCTCGTCTAAATAATCAAGGTTGTTATTACTCATTTGTTATCAATTGTTAACTCGTGCAGGCCGCATTCTTTCTTTGATTGGTCTTCCCACCACCAGCGCCCTGCCCTAAAATCTTCTCCCGGTTGTACCGCGCGTGTGCAGGGTAGGCATCCAATACTTGGAAAACCCCTGTCGTGCAAGGTATTATAGGGTATATTGTGTTTTTTAATATAGTCTTTTACTTCGTCTAACGTCCAGTTAAATATAGGGTGAAATTTTATTAAACCATGCTGTTCATCCCATTCAACATGCTCCATAAACTGGCGGTTGGCTGATTGTTCGGCACGTATGCCTGTTACCCAGCATTTATTACCGGCCAAAGCACGGCTTAACGGCTCAACCTTACGTATGCCGCAACACTCTTTACGGTTTTCAACCGATTCATAAAAACTGTTTGGCCCTTTGGTATTTACCATTTGCTCTAACAATTCATGCTGCGGATAATAAGCGTGTATAGGCTTACCATATATTTCCATTGTACGGTTCCATACATAATACGTCTCGGGGAATAGCCTGCCTGTTTCTAAGGTAAACACTTTAATAGGCAGGTTATTAGCAAATATCATGTGGGTTATGGCCTGGTCTTCCCATCCAAAACTGGTTGAAAATATGATCTCACCCGGAAATTGCCCCGCCAAAAGCTTTAACGCTTCTAACGGCTCAACGCCTGTTGTTTGTTGTTTTATATCTTCTGTACTTATCATTATACAATCTTCAGTAAAAAGGTAATAATGCTTTTAAGGCTTATCAGTATTACAATAACCGCTACTGATACCATAATAGCTTTGGTTGATATTTTGTTGGATATTTTAGCCGCAATAGGCGATGCCAGCGCACTGCCCAATACCAACCCGGCAACTGCTTCCCAATGCGCGCCGTTTATCATGGTGATAAACGTTAATGAGCTCATTAAGGCTATAAAAAACCGGGATAATTTTACCGTACCTAATGAAAACCTCGGGTTGCGCCCACCTGCAATTAAGGTGGATAACACAATTGAGCCCCAGCCGCCGCCGCCCACAGCATCAATAAAACCGCCGCCTAAGCCTAATAAACCTATTCGTTTTATTTTGCCTGATGTTCTTTTGCGTTTTAAATTAAGGGCTTTTGAAAAGATAACGATACCCAAAATTAACGTGTATAGAGATACAAATGGCTTGGAGTATTGACTATAATGCTCTAACGACGATAGTAGATAAGCACCTGCAACCGCGCCAATAATACCCGGAATTAACAGCAGTTTAAACAACTTCCAGTTAATGTTACCCATGCGGTAATGCATCCAACCGGCTATGCCGTTACTCATTATCTCCGATAAATGGACACCCATGCTCGCAGCAGCAGGGGGCACGCCCATTGATAAGGAGAATGTAGTCGTGGTAACGCCGTATGACATACCGATAGCGCCGTCAATCAACGCGAATAAAAACCCGGCTCCCATGAAGTAGTAAAACACCGGGTTTATGTTTTGAGCATAAGTTTTAAACGTAGGTTCGTTAAACCATAAAGCGGTTACGGCAACACCTATTGATGCTATAATTGAGCACCATAACAACCATTTAAAGTTCTTTTCCAGTTTAGGTTTTGGGGCTACCAGTACTGAGGTTACTTCGTTCAGCTTTTTGACTTTATCGGCAAAATCACCATTTAATGAATTGCGGAGATCACTCATTTGTTGCAGCGTGATATCCAATTCATTAGGAATACTTTCATTAAGTACTTCTTTAAGTCTTTTGGCTATAGTTGGTGATTTACCATTGGTAGAAATACCTATTTTAAGGTCACCTTTTTGCACAATGGAGCCCAGATAAAAATCACATAATTCCGGTTTATCGGCCACATTGATGAGTAGTTTGCGCTGATGCGCTGCCTGCCTGATGTATTTGTTTAGCTGGCTATTATCAGTAGCTGCAATAACAAGGTCTGCATCATCAAGGTCGGTATCAATGAATGATTTCTGAATGATCTTTATCCTCGGGTAATCAGCAGCAAGGTCATAAACGCCGGGTATAACGTTTTCGGCAATAACCGTTACCCTCGCGCTATTGCTGTTGTTCAGTATGGCGTTAAGTTTCTCCAAACCAACATTGCCCGCGCCAACCAGCACCGTATGCAGTTCATTCAGCTTCAAAAATACAGGGAACAGCTGGTTACCGGCGGTTTCTGTATCCTTTACAGCTATGATCTCATTATTTTGCGGCAACAGCGTCATAAAACTCACGTATCGATTTAAACTGTGGGTGCAAGCTTACCACCTCGCCAAAAACCAACAGGGCTGGTGAAGTAATATTGTTTTCATTAACCAAGTCAACTATAGTATCAACTACGCCAATGGCAGTCTTTTCGTTGCTTGTTGAGCCACTTTGAATTACCGCTACCGGCAAATTGCCTTTACCCTCGTTTTTGAAGATAGTTGCTATCTCTGCCAGTTTATGAATCCCCATTAACACAACTACCGTAGCTTTTGAACGAGCCGCATCATATAGGTCGGCAGATATTTGGCCATTGGCAGTGGTTCCGGTTACTACCCAAAAGCTTTCACTTAACCCGCGGTGGGTAACCGGGATGTGCTGCAATTCGGGTACAGCTATTGAACTTGATATACCCGCAATAACTTGTGCAGGGATATTAAAAGATGCCGCGTATTCCAGCTCCTCAAACCCACGCCCAAAAACAAACGGATCACCGCCTTTAAGCCGCACTACATGGCCATAGTTAATGGCATAATCAACCATTAACTTATTTACCGTATCCTGCGAGTAGGTATGATCGCCTGAGCGTTTGCCTACATAAACCTTCACAGCATTTTCAGGTGCGTATTCCAGTAATTCTTCATTAACCAACGCGTCATATAAAACCACATCTGCGGTTTTTAATGCTTTAACAGCTTTTACGGTTATTAAATCGGCATCACCAGGCCCCGCACCAACCAATGTTATTCTGGGTTGTTTTACTACTTGCTCGTTACTCATGATTGTAATACTTCCTCTCTTTTAACTTTAACCAAATTTAGAAAATCATTAGCAGCGGCTTTGTATTGTGTTGCAAATTCTTCGGAGGGTTCGTTCTTATTGATCTGTAATACCAGTTCATTAAAGCTACCATTTATTTGAATTTCGCCTGTTTCAACATAATGGGTATCAAACTCGCGGATAACCCCAATTTGAGTGCTGCTGCTAATACCTTTATCTAACAGCAATGCTTTTGCAGCGCTGATAAAAGTATTGTATGAATGATATATAGCGTCAGACCATGCGCCGCCGTTATATGACTCATTGGCCCAGCCCAGTTTCTCTTCCGACTCAAATAGCAGGGTAGAAACCAGGTCGATTATCACCCCGGCGCATTCACCCACACCTATTGCGGTGGCATAAGTTTCTTCGTGCCCCCAGTCAACAAAATCTGTGTCGGTTAAAGTGGTAAGGTCGGCAAGTGGTTTTAGCAACTGGTAAAAGTAATCTTTACCCTGCCTGTCATAATAATTATGAAATATCTCGTCTTCAATAGAATTAAGCTTAAAATCGTCCAATACGGCCCTTAATACCAGGGTAGCGCGTTTTGCCGGTACTTTTATAACCCTTTCGGCAGCACGGCCAACGCCGTTGCCAACGGTGCCTCCGCCCAGCAACACCTGCATAGAAGGCAATACCCTTGTACCCGCTTTAAGCGAACTGCCATGAAAACCAATATGGGCCAAACCATGCTGCCCACACGAGTTCATGCAACCGCTTATTTTTATCTTGATATCCCTGTTGTAGATCAGGTCTTCATATTCATTAGCTATCAGATCTTCCAATACACGCGCAAAGGTCATGCTGTTTGATATACCCAGGTTACAAGTGTCGGTACCGGGGCAGGTGGTTACATCGCCAACACTGTCAAATCCGGGGTTGGCAAAACCAAGTTCGGCAAGACCCTTAAATAGCGCAGGCAATGCTTCTTTTCTGGCATATTTTAAAAGCAGCCCCTGGTTTTGGGTTATCCTTATCTCATCAGCAACGTAAGGCTCAATTGCGGCAACTAACTGGCGGGCCACATCCGTAGGTATATCGCCAACCTGCACTTTAATATAAACACCATAAAAACCCGATTGCTTTTGTTCGAAAACGTTGGTAGCCAGCCATTGCTCATAATGCAACGGGTTTGAAATTTCAACTGCCGTATATTCGGCAGCAAGTTCCGGAATAGCAGGTAAATCTACCGTATCGCGGTTTATCTTATAGGTTTTAACCTTGTTGGCAATGCGCTCAATTTTAGTTAAATGTAAAACTTCTTCAAGCCCTATTTTTTGTATCAGGTATTTTAAACGGGCTTTATTACGGTTATTGCGTTCGCCGTAACGGTCAAATACACGTATAACCGATTCAATATAAGGGATAAGCTGGTCTTCGTGCAAAAACTCCTCAACAATGCTGGCTAAAAGGGGCTGTGCACCCAAACCTCCGCCTAACATCACTTTAAAACCACGCTCGTTATCACTGTTTATTTTAGGTATTAATCCAATATCATGTATGTAGGAGAAAGCGGTATCAGCATCGCTTGATGAAAATGATATTTTGAATTTACGCCCCATTTCCTGGCATATCGGGTTGCGTAAAAAATATTCAAAAACAGCATGGGCATAAGGCGAAACATCAAATGGCTCCAGCGGGTCAATACCCGAAGCAGGCGAGGCGGTCACATTTCTAACTGTATTGCCGCAAGCTTCGCGTATGGTAACATCATCTTCGGCAAGTTCGGCCCATAGCTGGGGTGTCCTGTCAAGGCTTACATAATGTATCTGAATATCCTGGCGGGTGGTAAGGTGTAAATTGCGGCTGGCGTACTTATCTGATATATCAGCTATGCGCAGCAGTTGTTTAAAGGTTACTTTACCAAAAGGCAATTTGATGCGCACCATTTGTACACCCGGTTGCCTTTGCCCGTAAACCCCTCTTGCCAGGCGCAGGCTCCTGAACTTCTCATCATGTATCTTACCGTCACGAAAATCCCTGATCTTTTTTTCCAGATCAATAATGTCTTTTTCAACAATCGGGTTTTCCAGCTCTGTTCTGAAGCTTTGCATATTATCTTATCAATATTTTATTAAAAAAATACCCCTTTGGCAGTTGGCTAAAGAGGCATATACATTCCATACGGTTTATAGCCCTTATCAGTTGCTTTTGTTATAAAAACAAGTCATTTGCATATTATAGATTAAACTGATATTTGCCATTTGTCCGACAAACATACACATAGTATATGGAATTTGTAGTATTTATTTGAAAATTGTAGAATTTTACTATTCAATTACATAACTGTCCACTTAAAACAAGCTGAGTGACAGTTGGTTACAATTTAGTTCTTTGGTATCTTTGTAATCTATTGTTTTAAGTAGTTCATTTACAGGGGTTTTATCCAGTAGGGATATCCCGATTACCTGTAACATTTCGTAAGTTGAACGGCCTGTTTTCAAGTCTTCGGCAACTATAGCCACGAGACAGTAAGCGATAATTGCCGAGTAAAGTTGAATGCGAACCGCATTTTCAGAGGTACCCCAAAAGGACTTGATCTTCAAATGCTGTTTTATCCATTTAAAGAATAACTCTATTTGCCAGCGATTTTTATAAAGAAGTGCTACCTGTGCCGCCGTTACGTCCATATTATTGGTCAGAAAAACGAATGTTCGATTGCTTTCCCGATCATAATACTTTACCCTACGCAGTTTTTCCGGGTAATATTTGACTGTGTTAAAGCCGGTCAATCTACCTACCTGATCGCATAACACTCCGGTGGATTTATCAACTTTAGCAGAATATATCCTGTGATATTTCAGGCTTGTTTTGGCCCGAATCACAAAGTAAGCCTTTCTTTGGGTAATGGTGTATAGCCTGGAAAAGTCAATATAGCCCCGGTCAAAAATATAATAAGCACCTTCTTCATAAGTGATATAATCCATAGCGTTTAAATCGCTTACCGAAGCTGATGTGATGTGTATAAAGACCGGTATCTGTGTGGTGATGTCAAAAAGAGTATGAATTTTTATCCCACCTTTGGTTTTACGAAATTTTGCCCACCAGAATACACTCAGGCAAAGATCTATCGTAGATGAATCAAATGCGTATATCTTGCCTTTTATTTCAAAATCTTCATTGGCGCGTTTATTCCGGGCAATGCCGATCAGGTGATAAGCAAACTCTTCGAATATCTTGCTGTTCCGATTTTCGTTGGCTTTGGCAAGGTTGCTTCGGGTCACACTTTTTCCAAGGCCTAGATGATACGATTTTTTACTATGGGCTTCCAATGTAATAATCAGATCGCGTAAGCTATCCCGGTTCGTAAGCTGGCCAAACAGCATGCAAAGCAATTGGTTCCAGCAGGAAAAGTGTCTTACATATTTATCGCCATCATATTTCTTTACGATTCCGTCAAATACTCGTTGCGGAAGAAACTCTGATAATTGTGAGAAAACATATTTGCCTTGATTCATACTATGCCGGTTAACCGACTAACGTAATCAATTCAAATCGTCACGCAATAAACAAGCTTATAACTAATAGACTATCAATGATTTCAAAGGATAATTTTTGTTTTTTAATGGACACTAGTGATTCAATTACAGTAATATATACAACATTTTGAGTCTGTGGACAAAATGATATTTATGCAAAAAGGCGCAAATTTTTGCGCCTTTTGTTGTTTGGTTGGGAATACGGCTGAGGGTAATTACAACTCAAATATCAGCTTATTCTCCCGTGCTATAATATCGGCAATGCTCGTTTCAGTTAATATCTTTAAGGTAACATCACGTACATCAATAAATACATTCCTTATACCACAGGTAAGTTCCGAATGGCATTCATCGCATTTATGATAAAAATTGAGACTGGCGCAGGGCACCATGGCAATAGGGCCATCCGTAATACGCATTATGCTCACCAGGAAAATTTCTTTAGGGTCCTTATTTAAACTATAACCGCCACCTGCACCTTTTTTACTGTATAAAAAGCCAGCGTTGCGGAGGTCTAATAGTATCTGTTCGAGAAACTTTTTTGGGATATGCTCCAATTCAGCAATCTTTGAAATTTGCATGGGAGGTTTGTCCGTGTTTTTCCCAAGTATTACCAATGCTTTAATAGCATACTTTGTTTTCTTTGATAGCATTTTCTAAGTTAATAACATTCAAACTTAAATAAAGAATTCCATATCCGCTAAAATAGAACTATAAGCTATTTTTTATCCGAATGGCCCAGATCCTTTTCAGGGCATATCTTATCGCGTACCAACTGTTTGAGTTCTTTTATTTCGATGAAATGGCCCTGTTCTTTGCGGTCAAATATACTAACCCCGTTAAGGCTTATATCGTATTTACCGCCTGTTTCGCTTGGTTGTAGGGTTACGCTATGCAGTTCATCGGCAAAAGTGGTTAATAATTCCTGCGCCATATAAGCTGCTCTTAGCAGCCAATGGCATTTGGGGCAATATTCAATGGTAATAGTGGGTTTCATAAAGCTAATTTAATAATAGATGGCGACTAAACCATAAATCTTTCGTTGGTATGCGTAGTTAAAACTACAAGCTCATCGCCAACCGAAATAACACCGGTGGTTTCACCAACCAGGTTTTGTCCAAAATAAACCTCTTTATTTTTATTACGATAGGTTGCAAAGGTTTTTAACGGCTCCTTCGCCTTTATAGCCGTATTTTGATCGATAGTGGGGATGTTGCACCTTGCGCATAATTTTACACCGTTAAACGCGATGTTGTTGATAGTGATACTGTCCATAGTATCTTCCTGGTAGGGCGTGCCGCCTGTAAAAACAATATTTGGCCTAAACCGGTTTATAGGTAATGGCAGCGCCATCCGGCTGTTTAAGTCATTAAGCGAAGCCTGGCCTATCATCATAAAAGGATAGGCATCTGAAAAAGAAGTGATCTTATCTCCGATAGTATATTTAGGGTTTGTAAGCCGCCTGGTATCATTGGGCATATAAACCAATCGGCACTCCATATTTAATATAGCGGTAAACCATTTATCAGCTTCTTTGCTTACCAATTGCCCTTTGCAGGTATCATCCCAAACAATAACATCTGCAAACTCTTCGGTCAATTGTTTATAAGGGATAATAATTTCTGCAGTGCGGCTTCGGTCAATAACCTTTAACCCCCCCGCTGTTATATTAACCGCCAGCAAAGCCATCCTGGCATTTTCGCGTTGCGAAAGAAAGTGGTTATGTTTATCTACCAGCATCCACCGCCTGTCATATTCAAAACCCCGGTCGGTTATAATGGCTTTATCAACTTTTATCCCGCCTAATGATTTAATAGGGTATAGGTATAGTTCACTAATTTTTAGCATAGTTGTTATTAAAGGTAAAGGTATAATTTACCGGGATATTTAAAAATTAACAGTTATTAAGGATTTTACCTTATATATTTGGGCAAAATTTAAAACAGATAATTCAACAAACAGCATGAAACTTATAAGATTTGGAGAGGCCGGGCACGAAAAACCGGGTATAATATTAGGCGACAAAAAATTTGCCTTACCGGGCTTTACTGAAGATTATAATGAAAGTTTTTTTGAAACCGGTGGTTTAAAAAGATTAGCCGATTACGTTGCTGCAAATGAAAATAAACTGGAAGAAGTTGCTCCCGGCACCCGTTTGGGCGCACCGGTTGGCCGCCCTTCAAAAATGATTTGTATAGGGTTAAATTATGCCGA
>JABDBT010000004.1 GCA_013288465.1 Bacteroidota bacterium
CAGCCTCATCCGCAAAGGTTCCCTGTACGTACTGCCAATGGGTATTTTTTCGCCGTTAATAACCAGCTGATGCACTTCGATAGTGCTGATATGCTTTACCGCCACTACAAATGATTTATGTACCCTGATAAACTCATCAGCCGGCACCAGGTCGAAAATATCGGTCATATTCTCGCGGATCAGTATTTTCTTATCTTTCAAATAAACAGTGATGTAATTACCGTCCTTCTCTAAATACAATATATCGCTAATTTTAACCTGGTAGGTTTGCGAGCCGCTTTTAATAAATACGGTTGCCGCCGTTTCGCTTTTGGCGGTTGCCCCATTTTTTGTTAAACCCAAATTGGCAGCCTTATTAACCGCGGTTAAAAACCTGTTGAAAGTTATAGGCTTCAGCAAATAATCAATAGCGTTTAAATTATAGCTTTCAACCGCGTAATTACTGTAGGCGGTGGTAAAAATAACCATGGGCTTAACAGCAAGTGTTTGTATCAACTGCAAACCGTTAACATCGGGCATATTAATATCCAGGAAAATGAGGTCTATTTTTTCGCTGTTCAAAAACTCAATAGCCTTAACCGGTTCGCGAAAAGTTGCTTTTAAACAAACTAAATCGCTTTTTTGGCAATAGCGCTCTATTACCTCCAACGCTTTGGGTTCATCATCAATGGCTACGCAGTTTATCATTCTAAATTATCTAAATTAAAGTGTATTCGCCTCACCCTGCCCTCTCCAAAGGAGAGGGTTCTGATCAGCAAATTATATTTTTACCCACTTTTAACCGCTCCCGAAACAAACCCTTTCCGTATTCCTTCTCCTTTGGAGAAGGTGGCCGAAGGCCGGATGAGGCGAAGAGAGGTTGAGGTGAGGCTATTCTAAATTAATTTTAAGCTCAACAACATACTTATCTTCATCACTGTTAATAGCCAGTTCATATTTTCCGGGATATAATAGATCCAGCCTTCTTTTCACGTTTTCGAGCCCAATGCCGTTGGTGTTGTCGTCCATTTTTTTGATATGACTGTAGTTTTTGTTTTCGCAGCGGAATACCACCAGCTTATCAACTAACGCGACATCCATATCAATTTGCCAGGGCTGGCCTATCAAAACACCATATTTAAAGGCGTTTTCAACAAATGGAATAAACAGCATAGGGGCAATAAAAAGGCTGTCGATATGCTCGGGATAATTAAAATTCACCTTCACCTCATCGTCAGGGTACCGCAGCTCATTTAATAAAATACAATTTTCGAGGTATTCCATTTCTTTGCGCAGCGGCACCCGCTCCACATTGCTTTCATACAACATATAGCGCATCATTGCCGATAACCGCGAAATGCCGTCGGCCAGTTCTTCGTTCCCCTTACCCTGCGCCATCGAAAACAAATTATTAAGCGTATTAAACAGGAAGTGCGGGTTGATCTGCGATTTTAAAAATTTGATCTCGGTACTCAGCTGGTTCGCCTCTAATTGCTTACGGATCAACTCGTTTTTTATCCATGCTTTTGAAAAAAAGTAAGCTATTGATGCGCCAAGCGTAAACAGGAAAACAAGCAACATGCTAAGCTGTAGATGCAACCAGGTATTGACCATTAAATTAGGGGGCAATTTAAATTGCTTAATATTAACAGGCATGGCGAGTTTAAAGTCGACCAAAAAGCCCACAATAAAGTAATCAGCCCAAAATATAAGTGCAAACCACGCGGCAGCGGCGCCAAGTTGCTGGTAGCCGTTTTTCCAATGCACCATTTTTTTAAACAACCAAAAAACGTTGCTATAAAATAACAGCATCAAAAACACAATAATGAAAAACATAAAGGGCTGCAGCGATGTCTCGATGTGCTTTACCGTAACTACACTATTGCCGATTTTTCTTACATTTATCCTAAAAGTAGTAGCCGAGCCTAAAGCTACTAACACATATAGCACCGCCAGCCACAATAAAATGTGCAGCAAAATTTCGAGCCAGTGTTTTTTAATAAACTTCATTTATAAATAAAAATATAAAACTCTTCCAAACCCTCTTTGCGCGCAGCGGAGAGAGGGTGGTCGAGCGACTTAGCGATGACCGGGTGAGTCCTCGCCGAGCGGCATTGCCGCCAATGCATTTGCCCAAACAAAGATATATGCTTCCCCGAAGCGCTAAAATTTATGTTACTAATATAGCCAATAGCCCGCCCAATGGTTTGTTTTTGCAATCCCGGATAACAAATATCAGTTTTTGGCGAATAGAAAACCGCTATTCGTACCAAACTTTTTATGGGGTGATGATTGCGATTTACTATTGTATAAAAATTATCACAAATATGAAAAAGCACCTATTTCTATTCGCTTCTTTATTGCTTACAGCCGTTGCTGTACAGGCACAAAAAGCCGATGAAGCCAACGCCATGGTACACTATAAGTTTACACATCTGCGCGATACCACCAAACCTACCGAACCTTATAAAGAAAATATGATGTTGCTGATAGGCAAAAGCGCCACAGCCTATAAAAGTTACGATAGCCGCCTGGCTGATGAAAATGTAAAAAAACAAATTCAGGAGCAAATGGCTAACGGCAGCGGGCGCATAATGATCAAACGGACAAATGGTGGTTCAAATACCGAATATTATTTGTTCCCCGATGAGAAAAAGTTAGTGCGTAAAGAAAAACTCATTAACAGTTATTTGATAGACGAACCCTACCCGGTTATTAAATGGAAGATAAGCAGCGATACCATGAGCTTTGGCGCTTTGCATTGCCAAAAGGCCACCACTCATTTTAAAGGGCGTGATTATACCGCCTGGTTTTGTCCCGATCTGCCTATGCAGGGCGGCCCATGGAAGCTATCAGGATTGCCCGGGTTAATACTTGAAGCCTATGATACAAAGAGACAGGTTGAATTTAAATTTGACGGCATTGAGGACCTGAGCAAACTGGCTAAACCCACCACTACTGCTGCAAATGAGCCGCACCCGGGTGATGGCGGGATGATGGTAAAGGTTATCGGCATGGATGATAACCAGGACCCACGTGCAATAGAGTTGCCGTCCAATGGCATTAAAACTAACGAAAAGGAGTTTGCCAACCTAAAAGAAGCCATGCGTAAAGACCCCAATGCCTTTGCACAGGCGGCAATGGCCGGGCAAGGCGGTAATATGAAATTAAACGGCAGCGGGCCGCAAAACTCCATGAATATAAAAATGGGCCCTCCGCCTGTGATAAATAACCCGTTAGAATTGCCGGAGAAAAAATGAGTAAACTAATAAAGCGTTTAGGGCTATTATGGATAATAGCCCTGCTTTGCCCTGCCGTATTCGGCCAAAATATTAAAGGCATGATAACTGATAGTACCGGTAAAGCAGTACCTTTTGCTACCATCAATTTAAAAAACAACAGCAACCTGGTTATTGATTATACCAAAACTGATGCAAAGGGCGCCTACCAGTTTGAAGCACCCGAAGGGATAGCCATAAACACTTTGCTGGTTGAGGTAAATTTTATTGGCTATAAAAGGCAAAGCAAAAAAATTATTGACCTCAATACACCGGTTAATTTTACCTTATCGGCTGCCGGCAATATGCTGCAAACCGTTAACATCAAAGACAGTGCGCCCCATCTGCGCACCAGTGGCGATACCACGAGCTACAAAGTAAGCGATTTTAGTAACCCGCAGGACCGTGTAATAGGCGATGTGTTAAAAAAGCTGCCGGGTGTTTCGGTAGCTGACGACGGGAAGATAAGTTATAATGGTAAGGCTATTTCTAACCTCTATATCGGTGGCGATAACTTATTGGATGATAAGTATAATATTGCCACTAATACCATCCCCCACGGTGTAGTTAATGAGGTGCAGGTGATTGAAAACCACCAGCCTATTAAAATGCTGCAAAATAAAGTAATGAGCGATGATGTGGCGCTTAATTTGACCATTAAAAAGGGAGCCCAACTCCAGTTAGTTGGGCAGGAAAGTATAGGGGCGGGTTTGCCCGGCAACTATGACGAAGACCTTAACGCCATGATGTTTAAGGACAAATACAAAGCCATAAACTATCTGAAAGGCAATAACACCGGTTACGATGTGCAGAATGACCTGGTATCGCATAATATGGCTAATTATCTGCAAAACATTGATAATGATAAGCCCGCCACGGTATTATCATTAGGCACCATTAATAACCCCGACCTTAGGAGAAACCGGTATTTGTTTGATCAGTCGGGCATTATAAACCTGAACAACCTTTTTACTATTGAAAAGGGCGTACAACTACGGGCCAACGTATATTACCTGCATGATACACAACGGCAGGACTTTAAGCAGCAAACCCAAATATTTTTGCCCGGCGACACTGTAAAATATACCGAAACTCAACAAAATAAATTCAGGCCCGATATATTGCACGGCCAGTTTACCCTGAACGTTAATAAAGATAAATACTACCTGAACGACGCTTTAATAACTGATTACAGCCATAAATCAGAATATTCAAACCTTAATACCAATGGCACAGGCGTTAACCAGGTTTTTAAGGATAATTCGCTTGATTTTTCGAACGAATTTGATTTAATGCAAACTATTAAATCAAACAATAATATCCTGGAGATATATTCGTACATCAACCATATTAGTGAACCCGAAAACCGGGTGATAAACCCGGGTTATAACGCGGCTATATTTAACAACGGCAACCCCTATGCCCAATTATCGCAAACGGTTAATGTGCCTACCTGGTTTACCAATAACTACATATCGTACAAAATCCCCGGCGATTATATAACCCAAAGCTATAAAGCGGGTTTCCTGGTGCAATCGCAACAATTGCGATCAAATTTAAACGTGCTGCAGTTCAATAACAATAACCGGACACCTGATAGTTCGGTCAACAATTTAAACTGGACACGCAAAAAACTATTTACCGAAGTGGCGTTTGACCTGCCCGGCAAAATATTAAAGATAAACCTTACGCTGCCGCTTAACCTGCAGCAAATAAATTATAACGACAGTCTGTACGCTTTAAATAAAAGCCTTACCCGTTTATACTTCAACCCGCAGTTTAAGGTTAAATACCAGGTAGGTATTGAAGATTATTTTAGCGCTTTGTACAATTACCGCAATAATATTGGCAACATACAGGACGTTTACCGCGGCTCTATTTTAACAGATTACCGTACCCTATACGCCAACAATGCCGACCTTACCGAAACCAAAGGGCAAACAGCCGCGTTGGGTTATAACTATCGTAAGGCCCTTACACTATTTTTCTTCAGTATAAACACTTTTTATAACCATATAGCGGCCAACAGCATTACCTCAAGTTTAATTAGCAACAGCTTGCAGCAGCGTATTGTATTGCCTTACCAAAACAACACCGATATATGGTCGGTTAGTGGTTATATCAGTAAATACTCGTTTTCGTTACGTACAACATTTAGCGGCGGCGTACAATGGCAGTCAAGCAGTACTAACCAGATACAAAACAATACCCTGCTGCCCTATAAAACCATTGCCACTAACTTTAATGCCGGTGCCGACACCAAACTCAGCGACCAGCTAACCGTGGGCTATAAAGCCAATGTTAACCTAACCAACAGCCATTCAACGACAGCCGCTTCGGCTTACAACATTACCCAATTGATACAGCAGGTTACTGTAAACTATAACCCGCTTACCAACCTTTTCTTCAACCTATCCGGCGAAGATTACCTAACCAAACAAAAACAAGCCAACGACCTGAAATACTTTTTTGCTGATGCCTCTATGCGGTACCGTTTCACCAAACTTAAAACCGATATTGAGCTAAGCGGGGTTAACCTGTTAAATGTTAAAAATTACAACACGCTCAACTTAGCCGCAAATACCTTTACCTCCGGCACTTTTGCCCTGCCGGGGAGGATTGTAATGGTGAAGTTTTTGTTTAATATTTAGGCGGGTTGGTTGGTGCGGGGCGCAAGGCGGGGGCGAAGCTAATTTGTCGCTTTGATTTGCATTGTTACGAGATTGCTTCAACCGCTCTTGCGCTTTAAATTGACGTTTGGCAATGCAGT
Source organism: Bacteroidota bacterium (assembly GCA_013288465.1). Next base: position 6,028 of record JABDBT010000004.1, read on the forward strand.
GGTAATCACTAATATTTCTATATCTAATAATGCCTCTTTTATTATTTCCGGTATGTTGTTAGAGGCGTAGCCTCGGCCAATATATTAACAACGGATTTTAATCCGTTGAAAAGAAAAAACAGCACTAATAAGAACCATAGGTTCGGTCAATATAAGCGGGTAGCTAATAATATACACCGTGCCTACAGCACTCCTGTTTAAGTTGGTTTAGGGCAACGGGTTAAAACCCGTTGTTATAAAATGAGCCGGGCCGATGGCCCTTTAAAAAGGATTGCTACGAGCTATTTGCCTGCCGGAGAAGATTGTGATGGTGAAGTTTATGTTTAATATTAAGAATTTAATTAAATTAACCGTCGATTTAAACCCATTATTGCAATAACATGATTACAAAAACACTTATCACTTGCTGCCTAATTTTTATTTCGACACTAACCTTTGGGCAAAATAAAGATGAGTTACTCTATCAAGCCATTTCAAAAAAAGACACTGCGAAAGTTAAATCCCTTTTAATTCAGGGAGCAAATCCAAATTTCAAGAAAAAGGTGGGAGAGTTCGAAATCAGTATGTTAATTCTTGCAATCCAGGAAAGGAACTATACCATTTCAAAATTATTGGTTGACCATAAAGTAGATGTTAATTTTAAAGACTGGTTTAAAACAACAGCCTTAATGTATGCAGCTAATTTTGGCGACAAACACATAGTGGAGTTGTTAATTGCCAATGGTGCAGATGTTAATGCTAAAGATGAACAAGGCAACTCAGTATTATCCGCAGCAAAAGAAAGCAAAAATGAAGAAGTTATAAAGTTGATAGAAAGTTTAGTGAAACAATAAATCATTGCTTTTGACATAAACGAAAAAGACTTCCGAAGTTTTTAAAACTTGGAAGTCTTTTATTGCAAACTGCGAACTAAAATCTGCCAACTAATTATTTCCCCTACTCTCCGCATACCGCTATTTACGATAGATACTTACCCACAATAGGCATTCTTCGGCCCATGCCAAATGCTTTGGGCGATACCCTTAAAATTGGCGGCGTTTGGTAACGTTTATGCTCAGATATATTAGTGAGCCTGATAACCCGGCGAACGGTTTTTTCGTCAAAACCCATCTGGATAATTTCGGCCGACGAGCAACGGTGCTCAATATATTCGAACAAAATTTTATCTAAAATATCATATTCGGGCAACGAGTCGGTATCCTTTTGGTCGGGCCTTAACTCGGCCGACGGTGGTTTGATAATAGAGTTTTCGGGGATGATTTCCTTGTCGCGGTTAATGTGCCTGGCCAGTTCAAAAACCTGGGTTTTATAAACATCACCAATTACTGATATGCCGCCGCACATATCGCCATAAAGCGTGCCATAGCCTACCGCTGCTTCACTTTTATTAGAAGTGTTAAGCAAGATGTATCCGAATTTATTGCACATCGCCATGAGCACCACAGCCCTGCTGCGCGATTGTATATTTTCTTCGGCTATATTAAACGGTAAATTATTGAACTGCGATTGCAGCGCCGTTTCAAAAGCTTCGGTGATATGTTTAATAGGAACGATCTCGTGCTTGCAGCCCAGGTTCTTCACCAAATCTTCGGCATCTTTTAATGAATGGTCGCTCGAAAATATGGAAGGCAGCAGTACCGCCATTACATTTTCTGCACCCAGCGCCTCGGCAGCCAGCGCGCACACCACTGCCGAATCGATCCCCCCGGATAAGCCCAATATGGCCCGGCTAAAGCCCGATTTGTAAAAATAATCGCGGATGCCTAAAATAATAGCCTGGTGTATTTGTTCAATATCGCTCTCGCGTACATTTTTCAGGGTTGAAGGTTGCAACAAAGTTACCGCGCCTTCCTTTGTTAAGGTATAGTAAGCCAGGCTTTCTTCAAAATAAGGCAGTTCATCAACCAGTTTGCCGGTATTATCAAAAACAAGCGAGCCGCCGTCAAAAATAATTTCGGTTTGCGCGCCCACATGGTTCACGTAAAACAAAGGCAAATTATAGCGCGCCGCGTTATCCTTTAAAATAGCAATTCGTTCCTCATCATGGTTGTAAGCAAATGGCGAAGCAGCAATATTGATCATTACATCAGGTTGCTGTTTGATCAGGATGTCCATTGGCCGGGTAATGTACAGCGGGTTTTCAATGGTGTTCCAAAGGTCCTCGCAAATGGTTAAAGCTATGCGGTGCCCTTTAAATTCAATGCAGTTAAACTCGGTTGACGGTTCAAAATACCGGTACTCGTCAAAAATATCATAGTTAGGCAACAGCGCCTTGTTTACAATGGCTTTAACTTCTCCGTTATCAATAAAATAGGCCGAATTATTCAGGTCCTTCCCTTCGGGTTTATGATTGGGGATAGGCAAACCTATTATACAGGCAATGCCTGTACACGCGGCAGCTATGGTTTTAGCGGCCTCTTCACATTCATTTATAAAATCATCAAATTCTAAAAAATCGCGCGACGGATAACCACAAACGCATAGTTCTGAAAACACTACCAGGTCTGCCCCGTTTTGTTTAGCTTTTTGAATATGATCTATGATCTTAGCCGTGTTCGACTCAAAATTGCCAACATGATAGTTAAGTTGGGCTAATGCTATTTTCATAATTTAGATAACGGTAACGTTGAAGGTAAAGTGCAAATAATAGTTAATTTTGCGCAAAGGATAAAAATGAACTACACTGTACATAAAGCAAAACAAATTTATTTAATTTTTTTGACAGGCGTGTTATTTGCGGCCTGTACGCGCAACAAAAAAGTTGACGTGAGCAATATACCCATTGATGTGCATATTGAGCGGTTTGACCGCGATTTTGACGCCATGCGTACAAAACCCATGGCGCCACAGGCAGCCTACCTGCAAAACAAGTATGGGCCATTTTATAATGATTTTATCGACCTGATGTTGCAAACAAAGAACAGTAAGGATAGCGCCTATTTTGCAACATTACGACAGGTTTTTACCAATAGAGAACATAACCGTAATGCCTACGCCGACCTGAAACATGAAGTTGATTCGGTTTATCCCGGCAGCCTCGACAAGCAAAACGCGGAGCTAACAGACGCTTTCAGGCGCATTAAATATTACTACCCAAAAGCTATATTACCTGTAAAGGTATATGCCTACTTTTCAGGTTTCCAGGCGCAAACATCTATAGGTAACAATTATTTTGGCATCGGGCTGGATATGTTTTTGGGGGCAAATTCTAAATTCTACCCGGCATTGACCGAGCTTTTCCCTCATTATGTATCGCGCAGGTTTACCCCCGACTATATAGCCCCGCGCGTTGCTGAAACTATTATCCGCGAAAACCTGTTCCCCGAAAATGATAATGATAAATCGCTGTTAGCCAAAATGGTGTATAACGGCAAGATCATGTATTTTATGGATGAGGTATTGCCCGATGTGCCCGACTCGGTTAAAATTGGTTATACCGATAAACAACTAAAATGGGCCAATGATTTTAAAGCGGACATCTGGGCTTATTTTTTGGATCAAAACCTATTATACGAAACCGATTTTAACCGCATACAGATGTATTTGACCGAGGCCCCCTTCACCCCCGGCCTGGGCGATAAAAACGACTCGGCGCCAAAACTGGGGATATGGACAGGATGGCAAATTGTTAAGCAATACATGAGCAAGCACCCCCAAACCACCATTGCCCAACTCATGGCCATTGACGACGCGCAAAAAATATTGAATGAATCGAAGTATAGGCCGGGGAAGGGAGATTAGAGGTTGGAGATTAGAGATTAGTTAATTCGCTATTAGGCCTGGCGCACACATAGCCGAGTGACAGGCCTAATCTCTAACCTCTAATCACTAATCTCTAATCTCTAATCTCTAATCTCTAATCTCTAATCTCTCCCTAAAATATTCCACATAAAAAAAGAGCCACGAAAATCGTGGCTCTTTTTTTATGTGGAATATTTTAGACTACTTCAGAATATCAAATACCGCTTTAAGGCATACAACTACACCTAATACCAGTATCACATTGGCAACAGCCGAAGCGTGTTTAAAGTCAGCGAAACGAATATAAACCCCTACTAAACCAATAACAATGGCTATAACTAACAATATATAATGGCGTTCTGAATTTGCTTCTTCTGTTTTGTTCATGATGCTACTTTTTACTATTTGCACAAAAATAGAAATGTTTATTGAAAAACTAATCTAATTTTTAAAATTTTAGGCAAATAGTAAAAAGCGTCATTGCGAACGAGGAACGAGTGTGGCAATCTCTACACGACAGGCGGCGAACTTTGCAAATCGGAATGTCCTAAGTAGAGATTGCCACGCTATCGCTCGCAATGACGCTTCGTGAGCTTTGCTTCATGGCAATCCTCAAATCCTACGAATCAAGGTTCAGACACAAAAAAGGCCTCCCGCTTGGGAGGCCTAATAAAATAAATTATAATTGGATGTTTTTATCAGTTTGATGATAATGCTGCCGCGCCGCTCACAATTTCGGTAAGCTCGGTAGTGATAGCTGCCTGGCGTGCCTGGTTGTAGGCCAGTTTAAGCGCTTTCAACAAATCGCCTGCGTTTTCTGTTGCCTTATCCATAGCGGTCATACGTGCGCCATGTTCAGACGCGTTTGAATCTAATACCGCACGGTAAACCTGGATCTTGATATTTTTTGGTATCAGTTGTTCAACTATCTCCTCTTGCGAAGGTTCAAGTATATAGTCAACCTGGTTGCCTTTATTCTCAACTTTAACCTCAGCCTTTGGTACCGGTAATAATTGCTCGGCAATTAAATACTGAACCGCGGCATTCTTAAATTGATTGTAAACCAGTTCAACACGGTCATAATCGCCTTTTAAAAAGCCTTCCATAACGCTTTCAGTGATCAGCGATACATTGGCAAAGTTAAGCTCATTATATACGTCAGAGTTGTTACCAATTACATTGTATTTACGGCGCTGGTAATATTCCTGTGTTTTTTTACCGATGCTAACAATAGATACGTTGCCTGCTTTTAACTGCTCGCTGTATTTTTCGGCAATTAAATTATTAGCAGTTTTTATCACGTTTGCATTAAAAGCGCCTGCCAAACCACGATTGGATGATACGGTTATGATCAACACTTTGGTAGGTACGCGCTCAACTATAAACGGCGATGAGCCATCCTCTAAGCTTGCTGATAAATTGGATAATAACTCTTTCAGCTTATTGGCATACGGCCGCAATTGTACAATTGCGTTGGTAGCACGCTTCAACTTAGCCGCCGAAACCATTTTCATGGCTTTGGTGATCTGCTGTGTTGACGTTACTGAACCTATCCGGTTTCTTACTTCTTTTAAATTAGCCATTTTTTGAGATTTGAGATTTGAGATTTGAGATTTGAGATTTTTCACTCATATCTTCAATCCAATTCTCTGTTCATTTTTATCTCTATAAAATGCAAGTATTGTCTCAATACTCACATCTCACATCTAAATTAATATCTATCAGACAATTCCTTAGCAACTTTTTCTAATGTGCCGGTTATCTGGTCGTCAAGCTTACCCGCTTTAAGGGCTGCTAAAACTTCAGGGTGGCGTTGCTCTAACTGGGTTGTAAATTCGCTTTCAAACTCGCGCACTTTATTGATAGGTACATTACGCATCAGGTTTTTTGTGCCCAGGTAAATAATTGCCACTTGTTTTTCAACAGTTACCGGCGAGTATTGCCCTTGTTTCAAAATTTCAACGTTACGTGCGCCTTTATCCAGTACAGTTTTGGTTGAAGCGTCCAGGTCAGATCCGAATTTAGAGAAAGCCTCTAATTCGCGGTATTGTGCCTGGTCAAGTTTCAACGTACCTGCTACCTTTTTCATTGATTTGATCTGCGCGTTACCACCTACACGAGATACGGAGATACCTACGTTGATAGCCGGGCGTACACCTGCGTTAAACAAGTTTGATTCCAGAAATATCTGTCCGTCGGTAATTGAAATTACGTTGGTAGGGATATAAGCTGATACATCGCCCGCTTGTGTTTCGATAATTGGCAATGCGGTTAATGAACCACCACCTTTTACGATACCACGAATAGACTCAGGCAAATCATTCATCGCTTGCGCGATAGCATCATTCTGGCTGATCTTAGCGGCACGTTCTAATAAACGGCTGTGCAGGTAAAACACGTCACCCGGATAAGCCTCGCGGCCCGGTGGACGACGCAATAACAACGATACCTCACGGTAAGCAACCGCCTGTTTTGACAGATCATCATAGATGATCAAAGCCGGGCGACCTGTATCACGGAAGTACTCGCCAATAGCAGCACCCGCAAATGGCGCGAAGAACTGCATGGTAGCCGAGTCAGAAGCATTGGCAGCTACAATGATAGAATAAGGCATCGCGCCTTTTTCTGTAAGCGTACGCACAATGTTTGCAACTGTAGAAGCCTTTTGGCCGCAAGCTACATATACACAGATAACCGGCTGGCCGGCATCGTAAAATTCTTTTTGGTTGATAATGGTATCAATACAAACAGCGGTTTTACCTGTTTGACGATCGCCAATAACCAGCTCACGTTGTCCGCGACCGATTGGGATCATCGCGTCAATAGCTTTGATACCTGTTTGTAAAGGCTCGGTAACCGGCTGACGATAAATTACACCCGGCGCTTTACGCTCCAAAGGCATTTCATACGTTTTGCCAACAATTGGTCCTTTACCATCAATTGGGGTACCTGAAGTATCTACTACGCGGCCCAGCATACCTTCGCCTACGTTAATAGACGCTATTTTGTTGGTACGTTTAACGGTGTCGCCTTCTTTGATCTCGTCGCTTTGGCCTAACAATACCACACCCACATTATCTTCTTCAAGGTTCAATACAATTCCTTGTAAACCTGTGCCAAATTCAACCAGCTCACCCGATTGTACTTTTGTTAATCCGTAAACGCGTGCTATACCGTCACCAACCTGTAACACGGTACCTACTTCTTCTAATTCAGATTCTGACTTGAAACCCGCCAATTGCTGACGCAAAATTGCCGATACTTCATCTGGTCTTACCTCTACCATAGTTTAATTTTTATTGGGGTTTATTGTTAATTATTGGATCACGCCGCCGGCAAAATCCTTTTTCAATTTCTTTAAGCTGCTTGCTATACTGGTATCTAATTGCCTGTCGCCAATGGTTAATACAAAACCACCTATCAAAGCCGGGTCAACCTTAGTATCTAATATCACGGTACCGCCTACAGCTTGTTTTACTTCATCAGCAAATTTTTGCTTGTTTGCAGCTGATAATGCCGTTGCCGATACTACCGAAGCTTTGGTGATATGCTTGATAATATTATACTGGTCAACAAACTCATGGGCGGTAACGTATAAAACGTCGCCACGGCCTTTGTTGATCATCAGCTTATAAAACGCGATAGAAAGTTTATTTACCCTCGACTCAAAAATAGCCGTAAGGATATTTAACTTTTTACTGAATGATATAATAGGGTTACCTAAAACAGTCTGCAACTGTGTATTTTCTTTTAAGGTATGCATGAAAAAAACCATATCATTTTTGATCTCCTCAAGGATTTTTTGTTCCTCAGCAAGTTCAATGAATGATTTTGCGTACCTGGATGCTACCGTTAGTTCTGACATCTTTTTATTTCGAATGTTCGATTTCGGATTTATTTTTTCAATTTTCAAATTCGAAATTGAAAATCCGAAATCCGATATTATAATTTCACTTCCTTTAATAACTGGCTTACCAATTCATCTTGTTTTTGCTGATCTTCAAATTGCTTGCGCAATACTTTCTCAGCGATCTCTAATGATAATGAGGCTACCTGGTTTTTAACATCAGCCATAGCTATAGCCTTTTGGTTGTTTATTTCAATACGGGCCATTTCGATCATGCGCGCGCCTTCTGTATGGGCGGTTGCCTTAGCATCCGTTATCATTTGGTCTTTAACCTTTTTAGCTTCGCTTAATATAGCATCGCGCTCGGCACGGGCTAACTTTAATAAAGCCTCGTTCTCGTTGGTTAAACGCGCCATTTCTTCCTTAACCGCTTCGGCCTTTAATAGGGCTGATTCGATGGAGTTTTCACGTTCGGCAACCGCTGCTAAAATTGGTTTCCATGCATATTTACCCAATATAAATAACAATATAAAAAAGGATAATGCTGTCCAGAAAATCAAGCCTACTTCGGGGGTAACTAATTCCATTAGTTTATTTATTATTTAACAATCAATTTTAACTTTTTAAAAAACATGCCCGGAGCCAACCGCTCCGGGAAATGTTTTTTTTTCATTTTGCTTAACCCGATTAGAGTAAAGCTACTACCACAGCAAACAAAGCAACACCTTCTACAAGGGCAGCAGCGATGATCATGTTAGTTTGAATTTTAGAGATAGCTTCCGGCTGACGAGCAATTGCTTCAACAGCTTTTCCACCTATCTGACCGATGCCGATGCCAGCACCAATTGCAGCGAAACCTGCACCAAGAGGACCATATGGACTCATGTTTGTTTAATTTAAAGTGTATATATAAAAGATAATTAATTACAAAACTTCATGGTGATGCTCTTCAATAGCCATCCCTATAAATAAGGAAGCAAGCATCGTAAAAATATAGGCCTGTAAAAACGCCACCAATACTTCAATAGTGTCAATAAAAACAGTGAACGCTACCGAAACAGGTGATATCCACAAGCTGTTAAAGATAAAAATTAATGATACCAAACTTAATACAATAATGTGACCGGCTGTTATGTTAGCAAACAAACGGATCATTAATGCAATTGGCTTTGAAAAAATACCGGTTATTTCTACCACCCACATAATAGGCAATATCCAAAATGGCACATCAGGTAAAAAAAGGTGTTTCCAGTAATACTTGTTACCGTTTAAATTAACAACAAGCAATATAATAACTGATAAAGTTAAAGTTACCGCTATATTGCCCGTAAGGTTAAATCCTCCCGGAAAAAACGGCACCATACCAAACAGGTTATTAATTAAAATAAAAAAGAATATGGTAAGCAGCAAAGGCATAAACCTGGCGTATTTTACACCAATATTCGGGATAGCCACATCGTCGCGGATAAACAATACCAACGGCTCTAAAAATGACTGTAAACCTTTAGGGCCTTTACCAACACGTTTGCGGTATTTTGCCGACATACTTAAAAATACAACCAGCAATATAATACCGGTCATCCACATACTGGCCACATTTTGGGTAATAGAAAAATCCCATACCTTTTTATTGGCAGCAGCATCAAGCTGGCCTGCATCATCAACAGTTTTTATTTTGTTATTTACAAGCATATAGCTGTAATGCTCGCCTTTGTAAACCTGGCCGGCTGGCTGTAGTTTAGCTGATGAGAAAACCTCAAGCCCTTTATCTGTATAAAGTATTACAGGTAATGGTATATATGATTTTCCAAACAAATGCCATTCATGTTTATCAGCAATGTGCTCCATGATAACTTCGCCCGGATTGAATTTCTTTTCCTTGCTCTCAGATGTCTTTTCTTGTGAAAAAGCTAACGAAGGAATAATCCCCATCGCTAAAAAAAACGCAGAAATTACGGTTAGCTTGAAAATTTTTAATTTAAAAATCGAGTTATTATACATCAAAATGAAGTTTTCTATCTTAAAATTTTGTGCCGCAAGGTACGCAACAAAATATAAATTTCAAAGACGGTATTTAATAAATAAATATAAAAAAAATCACTAACAAAAATGGTCTTATCAACCTTGTTATTTTTCAAAAAAACCACCACAAAAACAAGGCAAACCAATATTTTAAAAGTGGTTGCGCCCAAAAATGCTTCTGAAAACATGGTGGGGTACATTTGGCGGATAATTAAAATAGAAGCCACCACCAACAGCGTAAGCCCCGACATAAAACCGAAAATGAGCCAAAAATCGGCGGTTAGTAAATTAGTATAACCATAATGGCTAAGCGCAAACGGCGGTATGGCTATAATAAAGGTGAACCACACAAAAAACAATAAGGCCTGGTATATTTTCATTTAACGATGATCAACTTTTTACCGACTTGATAACAATGTACAAAGATATAAAAACCCCGGTAAGTGAAAGTACCGCAGTTACCCATTTTACCTGGTGACCAGCCGCCTGGTCAATTTTATACCCCGCGTATGAAAACACGCCAATAACAGCTATCATTTGAAAAGCTATGCCGGTAAATTTTGCAAGACTGCTTCTTTCTTGCTCTTCTTCGGGTTCATTTTTATCCATGCGCAAATTTATTAATCCTATTGCATAATCTTTATTAAATTAGCCATACTATTTATAATCCTGATTTGACATTGAGGCGCGACTATATATTCCCTATTCTACATAAAATAAAACAGGCACTGTTCCTACTGGGGTGCAAATCAAATTTTCGCATTTTCACCAGTCGTTCCAATGGAACGCCCCTGCCCGGTGTTCATCTTTCTACCAACAAGCCGTCCCGATGGGACGATCATAGGATAAAACTCGTCCCATCGGGACGTTTGGTCGGTAGAAAATACAGGAAAAGTTGTTTTGACGTTCCATCGGAACGTTTGGTGCCGGACAGTAATTTAAAATACATCTTGCCCCTTTTTATACTGATAATTAGCTTAGCCGGCTGCTCACTTCAAAAAAAATCAGGCGTAAACCGTGCTTTGCAGGATTTAACCGCGCACTATAATATATTGTTTAACGCCAATGAACTGTTGCGCCAAAAGCAGGATGATTACGCGCTGGCTTTCATTGACTCGTACGGCGACCTGCTAAATGTTTACCCCGATACCATAGCGCAAAGTAGTAAAACCGATAAAGACCTTGATGCCGCTATTGTTAAAGCCCGCCTTATTATTAATGAAAAAGAACAAAGCCATTATATAGGTGATGCGTACCTGGTTTTGGGTAAAGCCAATTATTTAGCCGGCAACTATTTTGACGCGGCCGAATTTTTTAGCTATGTGATACGATCGTTCCCAAAAGAGGTCAAACTGGTACAGGAAGCCGCCGTATGGAAAGCACGCAGTTTATTATACCTTAAAAAATACAAGGAAGCAAAACTGACTTTAGACACGGCTATATTAAGCCTCAATCCTAAAAAGCGCGTACCTGCTGATATATATGCCGCCAAGCTGCAATATGATATTGATGTGCAGGATTATACCGATGCCGAGCTGGCCGCCAAAAAAGCCATACAATATTGCCGCGACAAGAAGCAGCGCTTACGCTGGACATTTATTTTAGGCCAGGTACAGGAGCTTAACCACGAAAACAGCGATGCCGTTATCAGTTACACCCGTATCATTAAAAGCAACTCGGCATTTGAAATGGCTTTTAACGCCAATTTAAACCGCATACGTATTGATGACCAGCAAAATGGCGTTAAAGCGAGCAGGATTGACAGGCTGCTAAGTTTATTGCTGAACGAAAACAATAACGATTTTAAAGACCAGATATATTACCAGGTTGCTCAAATTTACCTGCTGAATAAAGATATCAATAACGCCATAAAATATTATAAGCTTTCCATACGAACCAGTAAAACCAATCAAAATCAAAAAGGGTTATCATACCTGCGCATTGCCGATATTGATTTTAATGATAAAGCCGATTATGTGAACGCTAAAAAATATTATGACAGCACGCTAACCAATTTATCGCTCAATTACCCGGGCTATCAAACCATTCAAAAGAAAAGTAATAATCTGAAGTTACTGGTTGACAGGCTGCAAATTATTGCCTGGGAAGATACTCTGCAAATGCTGGCTAACCTTAACGAAAAAGCACGGGCAGCAAAAATAGATGTGCTGGTTGCTGCGCATACCCTACAGCAGCAGCAAATTGATAATGCCGCATTGGCCAACGCGCAAAACGCTTTTGTTGGTAATGCGCAAAACCCGCAGGGAAGCAAGCCAAATGGCAATAATTTTTATTTTTATAATGCCAACGCTATAAGCCAGGGATTTGCAGATTTTAAACGAAAATGGGGCAACCGTAAATTAGAGGATGATTGGCGCCGCAGCAACCGGTTTGCCACTACCGCTACCATAAACGCGGGGGCCGCAACTTCAAACGCCGACCCGGATGCATTGCCGGCCGACAAGCGCAAAAGTAAAAACGATGTAACAGCAGGCAGCTACAGGCAACAAATTATACAAGGCCTGCCGCTTACGCCGCAGCTACTTGCCGAATCGAACACGCGCATTTATGGGGCGTATTTAGATATTGCCAACTTTTACCGCGACATACTGGATGATAAAAAGGATGCCACAATAACTTACCAGTTGATATTGGATAAATTCCCCAATGACCCAAATAAGGCTTTTTTGTATTATAACTTATATCGTTTGTATAGCGAAACCGATGCCAACCGATCTGACACCTATAAAAACAAACTGTTAAAAGAATATCCCGAAACTGCTTTTGCCAAAGTAATTATCAACCCCGATTACGGCAAAACGCTGGACGACAAGGATGCCGCATTTAACGCCGACTATAACAAAGTGTATGACCTGTATGTCCAAAAAAAATACACCCAGGCCATCAATAAGACCGATAGTTTAATAAAACAATACCCCGCGCATAAATTGGTAGTGCAACTATATTACCTGCGTGTAATTTCTGAAGGGCACCAGGAAACCCTGCCCCCTTTTAGCGAACAGTTAAAACAAATAGCCGATAACTTCCCGGCTGATAAGTTAATAACACCATTGGTTAAACAGCATTTAGCCTATATTGATAATAATAAACAAGAGTTGGGAGCGCAAAAATATGCGCTGATGAATAATGATACTACCGAGGTAATGTTTATTCCGCCTATTGTTTACCAGAAACAAACTCCGTACAGGCGGCCCTATAAACCCGAGCCTGTAACGACTGTTGAAACTAAGCAAGCGCCTAAAACCGAGCCGGCTAAACCGACCAAAGGGACAACCACAAACGAAGTGGTAGTGATTACGCTGCCACCAAAACCGGTTAAAGAAACGCCGACCGTGTTTTCGCAACGCGATAGTACCAATTACTATTTTGTGGTAAATGTTAGCACCGGTACAATTGATCTGTCGTCATCACGTTTTGGTGTTGGGCAGTTTAACAGGGCCAATTATCCGGCTAATTCCATTAAACACCAGCTAAAAAACGCGGGGCCGGATAATCAGCTGATCTACGTAGGCCGCTTTTATAATTTGGCTGATGTTAAAAAATATGCAAGGGCAATTATTCCGTTAATGCCCGAGATCATGAAGGTGCCTAAAGACAAGTACAGCTTCTTTATCATAACGCAAGAGGACCTTGATAAATTAAACGACAAAAAACAATTAGACAGCTATTTTGACTATTACCAGAAGGCTTATTAAAATGGACACCAAACTCTCGCCGCAGGACACCAATAAATACAACCGGTATATTTGGAAATTTTTTATAGGCTGTTTCGCGTTTGTAGTTATATTAATAGCGCTTACCACGCTGGGGGTATTTGGCTCCCTGCCAACTTTACGCGATCTGGAAAACCCCAAAAGCAGCCAGGCATCTGTAATTTACTCGGCTGATAAACAAATATTAGGTAAATGGTACTGGCAAAACCGGTCGAACGTTGCTTTTAAAGATATATCGCCCAATGTTATAAACGCGCTGGTTGCTAAAGAGGACAATCATTTTTACAGCCATTCGGGCATTGATTTTTGGCGCACTTTTTCAATTATACCCTACAACCTGGTGGGGCATAAACAGGGCGCCAGCACGCTTACCCAACAATTGGCGCTCAACCTTTTTTCGGATCAGGAAAGGGCGCGTAACCCTATCAAACGTTTTATTCAAAAACTAAAAGAATTAATAATTGCCATCAGGATAGAGAAACATTACACCAAACAGGAGATCCTTACCATGTACCTCAACACGGTTGATTTTGGCTCTAACACATTTGGCATAGGCTCGGCGGCACATACCTATTTTAATACTACACCCGCTAAATTAACTCCCGACCAGGCCGCTGTTTTAATACAAATGCTAACATCGCCCTCAAGAAACTCGCCGCTAAGGCATCGCGACAGGGCACTTAACAACCGCAACTTTGTGCTAAACCGTATGGTTGCAGAGGGTTATTTAACCCAGGGGCAGGCTAATGAATGCAAGGCCAGGCCATTGGGACTTGATTATCATGCCATTAATCATACCGATGGGTTGGCCCCGTATTTCAGGAGTGTTTTAAAAGGCCGGGTGAGAAAGATATTGGCCGATAATGCTATTGCCAAAGCCGATGGTACGCCTTATGACCTTGACCGCGACGGCTTAAAAATTTACACCACTATTGACGCCTCCATGCAGCAATATGCCGAAGAAGCACAACGCCAATATATGCGCGCTTTACAGGCGCAATTTAATGACCACTGGCACGGGCATAGTTTATGGAGAGAGATAAAAAACTTTAAATTACTGCTTGACCAGGGTATGCGCCGCTCAGACCGATATAAGGAACTGGTGGCCGAAGGCAAAAGTGAAGATGAGATACGGGAGAATTTTAACACACCCGATACCGTAAACCTATTTACGTGGAAGGGCGATATTGATACGGTAATGAAACCTATTGACTCGATAGTTTACTGTAAATTACTATTGAGGAATTCACTAATGAGCATGGACCCCACAACCGGCTATATAAAGGCATGGGTGGGCGGCACCAACTTTGAGCATTTTAGTTATGACCAGGTTTACCAGGGGACCCGGCAGGTAGGATCGACAGCTAAACCATTTACTTACGCGGTGGCTATTGAAAAAGCTTATTCGCCATGCCTGGAAGTAAACAATGTGCCTGATAGCATACCCTATGATAATGGCCGTAAAAAATGGTGCCCAAACTCGGGCAAAACAGAAACTATACCCGGTTGGTTAACCCTGCGCGAGGCATTGGCCCATTCGCAAAACTGGATAACGGCTCATTTAATGAAAGAAATTACACCTGAGCCCGTTATTGAGCTTGCAAAAAAAATGGGCGTTACCAGCGACATCCCGGACAGTCCTACTATTTGTATTGGCAGTTTCGATGCTTCGGTATTTGATATGACAGGCGCGTATAGCGTGTTTGCCAATAAAGGTATCTGGACACAGCCCACTTTCCTGCTCCGTATTGAAGACAAAAATGGCAATATACTTTACCAAAACCACGCTCAGCGCAAACCGGCCATGGACGAGCAAACCGCTTATGTAATGACCGATATGTTAAAAGCGGTTATTCAGGATGGTACCGGTGTTAGGTTACGGAACCGATATAACTTAACCAACCCAATTGCCGGCAAAACCGGCACAACCAACGATAACTCGGACGGATGGTTTATAGGCATTACGCCCCAATTAGTAACCGGCGTTTGGACCGGCTGCGAAGACCGCGATATTCATTTCAGGACCGAAAGCCTGGGGGAAGGCGCCAACACTTCGTTGCCCATTTTCGCCTTGTATATGCAAAGGGTTTATGCCAACGCCGCGTTAGGGATAAAAAAGAATATTGATTTTACCCTTCCTCAAAAACCGCTCACCATTACGTTGGATTGTAATGTATATAATAAGCAGCAGTTAACGGGGGTAACTACTGTTAGTAAGAAACTTCATTTGTAGTTTACCGCTTTGTCATTCTGAGCATAGCGAAGGATCTTCTACATCATGCATATCGCCGACTTATCGCTTTTAGAAGATCCTTCGCTATGCTCAGAATGACAAAAAACACATAGTAACCGATAAATCAAAAAAACTGTCATGGGTAGGAACCATCTTTTTATTATTTTTAGACAGCTTCTAAAAAAATGTGGATAAATTAGCCGACAAGAAACAATTGGATAGCTATTTTTATTTCTATCAAAAAACCTATTAAGATGGATGTTAAACTTTCGCCGCAGGATATCAAAAGATACAACGGGTATATATGGAAATTTTTTATCGGTTGCTTTGCGTTTATCGTAATTATGATAGGGCTAACCACCCTGGGCGTATTTGGTACCCTGCCTACTTTGCGCGACCTTGAAAACCCTAAAAGCGACCAGGCATCTATCATTTATTCGGCAGACAAACAGGTACTGGGTAAATATTATGTTAATAACTCTAACCGGTCGAGTGTGCCGTTTAGCAAGATATCGCCAAATGTGATCAACGCGCTGGTTGCTACCGAGGATAACCATTTTTATGACCACTCGGGGATTGACTTTAAACGGTCATTTACCATATTATTATACCTCATGATCGGTAAAAAACAGGGTGCAAGTACTATTACCCAGCAATTATCGCGCAACCAGTTTTCGGACGAGGAACGGGCGCGTAACCCTGTTAAACGTTTCATTCAAAAACTACAGGAATTAATAATTGCTGTGCGTATTGAAAAACATTATACCAAGCAGGAGATCATCACCATGTATTTAAACACGGTTGATTTTGGCAGCAACTCGGCTGGTATAGCATCAGCATCGCAAACTTATTTTAATACCACGCCTGATAAGCTAACGCCCGACCAGGCCGCGGTATTAATAGCAATGTTAAAAGGGCCAACCATCTATTCGCCTATCAGGCATGAGAATAATTCAAAGACCAGGCGTAATTTCGTATTGGGCCGCATGGCCGAAGAAGGTTTTATAACTGAGGGACAAGCCAGGGAATGCCAGGCAAGGCCACTAGGCATTGATTACCACCGTACAGACCATAACGAAGGCCCCGCTCCTTATTTCAGAGCGGAGTTAATAAAACAAATTAAAAAACTATTGGCCGAGCGCGGCATTTTCAAACCGGATGGTGTAACGCCTTATGACCTGTACCGTGATGGCTTAAAAATTTATACCACCATTGATTCAAAAATGCAGGGCTATGCAGAAGATGCGCAGCAAGAATACATGCGCGACCTGCAAAACCAGTTTAACGGGCAATGGAGGGGCGTAAATATTGCCACAAGGGTTAATAATTATAAATTATTGATGGATGCGGGGGTACGCAATTCAGCCCGGTACGCCGACTTAAAGGCGCAGGGCAAATCGGATGATGAAATAATGGAGAACTTTAACACGCCTGATGATATCAACCTGTTTACCTGGCATGGTGATATTGATACCACCATGCGGCCTATCGACTCGGTATTATACTGCAAAAAGTTATTAAGAAACTCGTTAATGAGTATGGACCCCACCACGGGTTATATTAAAGCATGGGTTGGCGGCATTAATTTTGAGCATTTTAAGTATGACCAGGTAATACGGGGAGCCCGGCAGGTTGGTTCAACGGCCAAGCCTTTCACCTACGCAGTGGCTATTGAAAATGGTTACTCGCCCTGCTACCAGGTAAATAACGTGCCTATTACTATTGAGGGCTATGCCGGTAAAAGTGGCAGCGGCTGGACACCCCGTTCGTCGCCGTTAGAAACGCTGCCGGGCATTATATCGCTCAGGCTGGCTTTGGCACACTCACAAAACTGGGTAACTGCCTATATGATGAACGAGGTAAAACCGGAGCCTGTAGCCACGCTGATCAAACAAATGGGTATCCATACACCTGTTCCGGATGTGCCGTCAATATGCCTGGGTACTTTTGACGCTACGGTAATGGATATGACCGGGGCTTATTCGGTATTTGTTAATCATGGCGTATGGAATGAGCCTACCTATTTATTGCGCATTGAAGATAAAAATGGCAATATATTGTATAGCGGCGCCACGCAGAAAAAACAGGCAATGGACGAACAAACCGCTTATGTAATGACCGATATGCTGCGCAGTGTTGTTGACATGACGGGGGCAACCGGCAACCGGCTGCGCTGGCGGTACCATTTCACCAACCCAATTGGCGGCAAAACCGGCACTACCGATGATAACTCGGACGGGTGGTTTATTGGTGTAACACCGCAATTGGTTACCGGGATATGGACGGGCTGCGAGGACCGTGATTTTCACTTCTTTTCAACCCGCATGGGCGAAGGCTCAAATTCGGCGTTGCCTATTTTTGCAGGATACATGAAACGTGTTTACGCGGACGGATCATTGGGCATTAAACGAGATGCTGATTTTGAACCGCCTAAAAAGCCATTAACTATTACCCTTGATTGCGATGCCTACGGCCAGCAGCAAAAAGGGACGAATGATGTGGACAAGAAGTTAAGTTTCTAAAAGAACCATACCCCGCGCGTCATTGCGAGGAACGAAGCAATCTCTGCACATGCAAATCGGCCATGCAAGTTCGCCGCCTGTCTCTTTAGAGATTGCTTCGTTCCTCGCAATGACGTTTGGTAGTTGTGGTAATAATAAAACATGGAAAAATTCGACTATCGTGCAGCCTTAAAAAACATCCCCCATAAACCGGGTGTTTACCAGTATTGGAACGAGGAGCATGAGCTGATATATATTGGTAAGGCCAAAGATCTGCGCAACCGGGTTACCTCCTATTTTAATAAGGATACTAATGTAAATGCCAAAACAAAGGTTTTGGTTTCTAAAATACGCGATATCACCTTTACTATTGTTGATACCGAAGTTGATGCCTGGCTGCTGGAAAACAGCCTTATAAAAAAGCATCAGCCGCGCTATAACGTAATGCTAAAGGATGATAAGACCTACCCGTGGATCATTATCAAAAACGAGCGTTTTCCGCGCATATTCTGGACACGGCGCATTGTTAAGGACGGGTCAAAATACCTGGGGCCTTACGCGTCGGTTAGCATGATGCACGCCATTTTGGGCCTTATTAAGGAAACCTACCCGCTACGTACCTGTAACCTTGCATTAAGCAAACCTAATATTGACGCGGGTAAATTCAGGGTATGTTTAGAGTATCAGCTGGGTAATTGCAAAGGCCCCTGCCAAAACTACCAAACCGAAGATGATTACGATAACAGCATTGAAGAAATAAAGGATATTTTAAATGGCAAAATTGGCGCGGTGCTGCGCAAAATGAAAACCGAAATGGATAATGCCATTACCGCTTTAAATTATGAGCACGCCCACCGTTTAAAAAGAAAATTCGAGCTGCTGGAGAATTACCAGAGCAAATCAACCGTGGTTAATTCGTCCATTACGGATGTGGATGTATTTAGTATAGCGTCTGAAGAAAAATACGCGTTTGTAAACTTTTTAAAGGTGATGAACGGCACTATTATTCAAACGCAAACCATCGAGTTAAAAAAGCGGCTGGATGAAAGTGATGAGGAGTTGCTTACACTGGCTATTTCCGAATTCAGGAGCCGGTATAACAGTCATTCAAAAGAGATCATTGTACCTTTTGATATTGACCTTGACGATGCCTCTATCAAATTTACCGTTCCTAAATTAGGCGAGAAACGAAAATTGCTTGACCTCTCGCAAAAAAATGTTCAGTTTTTCAAAAAGGAAAAGATAGACCAATACGAAAAGCTAAACCCCGAAATACGGACCGACCGCCTGCTTACCCAAATGATGAAGGACCTGCGTATGAACACGCTGCCCCGGCATATTGAGTGTTTTGATAACTCAAATTTCCAGGGTAAGTACCCGGTTTCGGCAATTGTGGTTTTTAAGGATGGCAAGCCCTCAAAAAAAGATTACCGGCATTTTAATGTTAAAACAGTAGAAGGCCCCGATGATTTTGCCACCATGGAAGAAGCCGTTTTACGGCGTTATAAACGGGTACTTGATGAAGATACCGGCTTGCCCCAATTAATTGTAATTGATGGCGGTAAGGGCCAGTTATCATCTGCATTAAAGAGCCTCAAGCTGTTAGGTATTGATAAAAAGGTTACGGTTATTGGTATAGCCAAACGGTTAGAAGAGTTATATTATCCCGGCGACCAGTACCCTTTATATTTGGATAAAAGATCAGAAACGTTAAAGGTGATCCAGCAGTTAAGGGACGAGGCACACCGTTTTGGTATTACCTTTCACCGTAAAAAACGGGATAAGGGCACCCTTGCTACCGAGCTTGAACTGATTGAAGGCATAGGCAAAACCACTGCCGAAAAACTATTAAAGTATTTTAAATCGGTTAAAAAGATACGGGAGGCAAGTGAAGAAGTGTTGTTGGAGGTGGTAAACACGAAGCAGGCTAAGGCGATTGTTGCGTATTTTGGGGTTAGTGATTAGGCGGTTAAAAATTATTAAACGTCGTCTTTGCGAGGAACGAAGCAATCTCTGCGCATGCAAATCGGCCATGCTAATTCGCCGCCTATCTCATTAGAGATTGCTTCGTTCCTCGCTATGACGCTTTTGGTAAATAAAAAGTCCCTGCAAATAGGTTTTGCAAGGACTTTTATATTTTAATAGAAAATTCAACTAATCTCTAATCTCCAACCTCTAATCTCTCCCACTAATACTGCCACAAATTGAGTTCCCAATCCATGAGGGTTTTCTTGATGCGTTCTGATTCATATAAACGGTCGATACCCTGGTATTGATATTTTATACTCTCGTCTTTATCGTTTGATTGTTTTACAATGTAGCTGGTGAATATCCTTTTGGTAAATACATCATCAAAGCTTAAACCGGCGGCGTCATTGCGGCTGTTGGCGGCTTCTTTAGTAACCAGTATTTGTCTTGCATCCGGGAAGCGTATCCAGAACGCAGGCTGATAATCCAATTGCACACCGGCGCCGGCCACTGATCGTTTAACCAAAGGCGCTATGCCGATAATACGTGTTTCTTCAACCGAGCGTTGCTTATCAAATATTACATCTTCTTTAATGCGGAAGCGTAAAACGCTGTCGGGGTTAAATTCCCCGGCTACTAATTTTGAGCCTGTTTTATCGCCGTTTTTATCAATTTTGGTGACTACCGTACTATCTGTCATGGCAGCTTTTGCTTTATCGGCTGACATCGGCGTACCAAATGCATCGCCATCAATATCATCTTTAGTTGGTAACGGGTCGTAAGCAGTCAATTCGCCTGCGGCTATGGCATCCATAAGAATATCAATTAAACGCGATTTTGGCGATGCCAGGTATTGGTTCATTTTTTCGCGCAGGTCTATTTCGCGCCATATCCGCCTCTGATATACCACATCGGCCTCGCGCAGGTTTGGTAAGGGGGTTACCCTTGCATTTAAAACATCGGTCTTTTTATAATAACCATCCAAAGGCCTTTCAAACGGTTTTACAGGGCCGGCGGGTGTGGTTACCAGTGGTTTTGATGGCGCGTCTTTTACAACCAATGTTTTTTTAACCGTATCAGTAACCTGCGTTGCAGGGGGTTTATTATTTGCCTGTTGATTTGTTTTGGGCTTAGCCTTCCCCTTCTTTTTAGTTGTTTGTGCATAAGATGCTGTACAAGCTATACAAAGCACAATAATTAAAATTTTCCTTTTCATACGCTTTTAATTTGTTGAAAATACAATATTGTCGAGTCCGCGTTGCGTGCCATCCGGGCCAACGGCTATAATATTTTCAAATACTATCGTTGTTCCCGGCACAATAGTGTTTAATACTTTATGCATTTCGGCAGTCAATTCATTCCCGCTGGCATTATATAAAACAGCGTCCTGGCGCGGTTTAACAACTAATAAACTAAAATGGGTTATATTAAATTTAGCATCAAACTCAAAACCTTCCAGTTTGGCAAACATAGCGTCCTGCGCTTTAATATTTGCGGTACTTGTGGTTCCGCCTCCTTTACCTGCAAACTGCGGTTTTGGATCGGGTATCCGTTTCACACGAAATTCTGTTGACCCTAAAGTTGCCATTTTTGCATTAGCGCCCTCACCTACCGTGCCTGACACTGTAACTGTCGCGGTGCCCGCCGTAGTAACCATAGCCGTATAATGCCCGTTATCACCACTTATTGAACCGTTGCTAATACTTACTTTCAATTTCTCTTTCGCAATACCCGGGGCAGATACTGATACCGGGTTAGGCACCCCAATGTATAATACCAGCATCTTATCAGGCGATACCACTGCTGATGGTTTTGCTACCTGGTAAGTTTGCGGGGCAGTTTTATATTGTTTAAATGTACCGTCGGCTTGCCTTACATTAATCGTACCTGTCCAGGCATGAATTCCTTCGGCGCTTGTGCTGCCGTTGTACTTTCCTTTTCCCTCTTCTGTAGGTAATCTTGAACCGTCAACTGATATTTCAGGCGTTGATCTTGAATCAGAAGCCGTTAAAAAAACCTCGGCAGTATAAGGCTGGCCAACCAAAACATAGCTTGTTGGCGCTACTGCAACTGCCGAAAATTTATCCAGGTTTACCACCGCTATATCAACTTCACCTAATATCTTTTTAACTACTTCGTTTTCCGCATTTTTGGTGTCGGCTTGTATCTTTACCAAAGATGTCATCGCTGCACCCATAGGCATACCTTCTCCAAAATTAGCTTCTTCCCAGGTTTTATTCGGGAAACCAGTCTTATGGTCAGGAGCTTTCGTTTGCAACGGCAGACTTACACCTTTACGATCTTTCGGGTCTAATAAGGCCAATAATTTTTCGCGGGTGTCGTCTATTTTTTCATGCAGCTTAGAAGCATTTTTTCTCCTGTCAACCATCAGGTCAACCGACTCATCTAAATTTTCCCTGCCTTTATAATCATTGGTCGTTGTATCAAAGCCGCCGCTTTCGGCCACCATTAACTTTTTAAGCGAATCTACATAAGCGTTTAAATCATCCGCTAATTTCTTCGCTGCTTGCGCCCTGGCGTAAATAGGTTTGGCCCTTGCCGGTTCCTGCACTAATTTTGTTTTTTCAAACGCCGCAAAAGTATTATCAATCCCCGTTTGAACATTAGTTTTTGAGGCTGATAAACTATCACTGATATTTTTAAAGGCATCCAGCAAACTATCAGGTACATCAAGGGCTATTAAACCCAAAAGTACCAGGTATAAAATACCTATCATCCGCTGCCTTGGGGTTTGTTTACCTCCAGCCATGTGCTATAAATCTATTTTTAAAATTATAAAATATCATTTGTTATCAGATCGATCAGGTGCGCGGCTGGTTCATTGCAGTTAGCATGTTACCATAAATAGCATTTAACGATGAAAGATTTTTGGCTAAGCGGCCTACTTCTTCCTTAAATTGTTTTGAATCGTCTAATGATTCATTAAAGTTATTCATAGTTAATGACAGGTTTTGATAAAACTTGTTCATTGATTTTAAATGAGCGCTTGAATCCTGCAACTCTAACTCATATACCGCGTTTAACGCCGAAAGATTTTTAGCAAGGTTATTCACCTGGTCATGATAGGCTTTTGAATCAACGTTTGAATTTGCCATTTCGGCTAAATTAATGGAAGCTTTATCAAAAGCGCTGCTTAGTTTATCATAGCTTGCTGACGCACCTTTAACTTTAGTTGTAAACTCGGTGGTGGCCATACCGGCATCAGCAACTGCTGATATGGTACTTACTTTATCGGCAAATGTCCTTAACCCATCGCCCAGGCTGCTGATCAGTTCGGGGCCTATTTTGGCGTCCGACAGCATTTTATCTAAAGCCGCTGTATTTCCGGCAGGTATTGCTTTAGCCGCTTTCACAGGTTCGCCGTCATAATCATGCGCTAATTCGGGATAAGCTTTTGTCCAGTCTATTTCCACATCTTCTCTTTGAAAGCCCAGGATAAGGAATAAAAACGCTTCCATACCCAATCCTATAGATATAAATAAGCCGCCATTAGGCCAATGCTGAATTTTAAATAATAACCCGATAATAACTACTGTTGCACCCCAGGATACTACATTGCTGGTTCCGTATGGTTGTTTTTTTCCTGCCATGATAATCTAAAAAAATAACTTTTGTAAATTTAGGTAATTAGTGTTTATAATTTAGCGGCTATCCCTAAGGTCACGTCCCAGGAAACGGGTTACACTGCGGAAACCAATATATGATTTCGCGGTATCCTGGTATTCATAAGTACGGTGAGAGTTTTGAAGGAACCAGCCAATATCTTTCCATGATCCGCCGCGAACAACTTTACGTTTCATTACTTCCTTATCGGTTTTCTTGGCTTCGTAATTAAAGGTTGGTGCAAGGTCATTAACAAATGATGATGCAGAAGGGTCATACGATGATGAGGTCCATTCGGCCACGTTGCCTGCCATGTTATATAAGCCGTAATCATTAGGGAAATATGATTTTACGTTTACAGTATAAGTACCGCCGTCGTCAGAATAATTACCACGGCCGGGTTTAAAGTTAGCCAGCAAACACCCTTTGGCATTTTTAATATACGGACCGCCCCAAGGGTAATCAGTGCCTATCCTGCCACCACGGGCAGCGTATTCAAATTCGCTTTCGGTTGGCAAATCATACGGTGAACGGTGTGCCTGATGGCGCTTGTCTTGATAAGCATCATTATAACGCGAACGCCAGTCATTAAACGCACGTGCCTGGCGCCAGTTCACACCAACTACAGGATAGTTACGGTATGATGGTTGTGAAAAATAGCCTTCAACCATAGGATCGTTAGCGGCATATGAAAAATCGGCCAGCCAAACAAGCGTATCCGGGTAAACCGGAACAGTGTCCCTAAAAATAAAATCAGAACGTCTTTTAGCTTTATTACCCCTGTTATCTGCCGCGTCGCGAAGATCTACTTTGGCAAGATTATATTTTAGCAGGCGCACGTCTAATTCATTGCGGTCAAAAACACGGTCATCGCCCTGGTAATACATACCCTGCAATTTAGTACCGGTATTTGCCACACCTTTACGTGCTTTGCCACCCCAAATAGGATACCTTTTTACATAATCCCAGTTGATGTATTTTTTGCCGCTTGGGTCAGCAGGCACACCTTTGGCCGGAGCCATATAATATTTAGGGTCATTTAAATAACTGGTAATAGCGATAGAATCACGAACCCAGTTAACAAACTGCTTGTACTGGCTGTTTGATAGCTCCGTTTGATCCATAAAAAAGGCAGGAATTGTAACCTGCCTGGTTTGCGCAATTTGAGCAAATGTAACGTCCTGGTCATTTGAGCCCATTAAAAATGAGCCACTCGGGATGTACACCATATTATAAGGCACTTGCGCACGGAATGCTTTGGCCGATACCCCAAGTATCTCACCTCTGTCACCTCCTTTACCACCACCACAACTGCTTAATAGCGTAACACCAACAACCGTAATTAATAAAAAGTATATCTGTTTCATTTTACAAATCAAAATTCAGCTAAATTACAACTGCCCCGAATATATAAAATTTGATACATCAACACAAAAAATGTTTTCTATAATCATACTTTACCTTCAAAAGTAATTGATAGTTTATTTAATGTAATATAGGTTAATAATAACGATAATTTCCTCTAAGTTATGTTAAAGTAATTTTATTATTGCATTTATACGTAAAAAACTAAAAAACAGTTTCAATAGTATTAGCAGAAAAAAATTATTTATTCACCTGTTTAACATATTGCTCAATAGCCATGGTCATTGATGGCGCGGCGGGTGAGGGTGCGGGTATATCCAATATCAAACCAGCTTCTAACACGGCTTTATGGGTAGTTGCCCCAAAAGCGGCTATGCGTGTATTATTCTGTTTAAAATCGGGAAAGTTTTTGTAGAGCGACTGGATGCTTGACGGGCTAAAAAAGGCTATCACATCATAAAACACCTCGGCCAGGTCTGAAAGATCGCTGCAAACCGTGCGGAACAGTACGGCAGGCGTAAAGTTATAGCCGTTGTCCAGCAAAAACTTTTGAGTTTCTTCGGCAGCTACATCTGAACATGGGTAAAGGAATTTTTCGCCGGAGTGTTTCTTTAATACTTCGGCCAGGTCTGAAGCGCTTTGTTTACCGAAAAATATTTTGCGTTTGCGGTATTGAATATATTTTTGAAGATACAGGGCAATGGTTTCTGAAAGGCAGAAATATTTCATTTCTACAGGCACCTCGAAGCGCATTTCATCGCAGATGCGAAAAAAATGATCGGCCGAGTTACGGCTGGTAAAGATAACCGCGCTAAAATCTGCCAGGTTGATCTTATCCTTACGAAAGTCCTTTGCAGGAACTCCTTCTACATGAATAAATGACCTAAAGTCAATTTTCAGATTGTGTTTCTTAGATAGTTCGGCATAAGGATTTTTATCATTTTCGGGCTTTGATAAGGTAACCAATATGCTTTTAACTTTTTTCTTTCTCTCTTCCAAAATTCTGTGCGCAATTCTTGTAAAAACCGGTATTCTATATTTTAAGTGCCTTAATTAATATCAAAATCGGGCAAATTTCGAGGGCACAAAGATAGATAAATAAATAAAATTTATGAAATCGAAAATTTGAAATTATACTTACGCTGCTGCGCAGGTATAACCAGGTAAAAATAATTACTATTAACGCTGCGGCTATAACTAAAAGGAATGGGATAAAGATAGTGTTTAACAAACTAAAACAGACTACTATAGGCAAAAAAACAAAGGCGATATTAAAATAGGTAAGATATAGTACCGATACGTACTCGGATACCAGCTTGTTAATATCAAAAATAAAACCAAGTATCTTTAAGGCTACAAATTTAACCGCCGATAAAGCTAAAACGAGGAAAGATAGCGAAACAAAAAGCCTCACGCCACTAATACTATAGTAGGTATTGTAATAAGCGGCCAACTGGTACAAAAACAAGCCAAACGTAAACCCGAACAATAAAAACAGGCCAACAAACGACCAAAAATTAATATAGGCTTCTTCTTTACTTACCTGCGAAACGGCGCGCTTGCTGTAAAACGATTGCAGGACACTTTTAATATCTTTATTTAAAGCAATGTTTAACAACGCGGTATATATCAGCAACGCTATAATGATCACAATGACCCATTGGTCGCGGCTATGGCGGTTATCGCCTTCTTTTAAAATACTTTTTGATTTTGTGGGGATGTCCAAAAAATCGGTACCGGTATATAAATTAGCTTTCAGCGTACGCTCTACAGCCTGCCTGTTTATTGCCGAATCGGGGTACTTTATGTACAGCATAGCTATCGAATCGGCCATAAATTTTTCGCGCGCTTTGGTTGCCAGCACCACAGAATCGAGCAACGATATGGGCGTTTTTTGAGCAACAGTTACAGCCGGGTAATTATTTGCGGCCTGAGCGGGCGCCTGCTGCGCATAAACACCGGCCCGGCAAACACACATCAATAAAAAGCACCAAACGGGTAAACGCATTAATCCAGCAGATTTATCACGGCGCAAATTTATTGAATAATTGTTGTTATTTACTGGTGATAAATTAAGTTATCACCATTACTTACCATTGCTCAAAAAAGAAAAGCCGGAAAAAATTCCGGCCTCTCTTTTTTACTGTCCCCGTCTGTTGGCAACTACTTTACTAACTACAGGAATAATGATATTTTCTTTAATGGACTATTATTTCTTCATGTGTTCGGGGAAATTAATTTTACTTAACGCAATCTTAGCTTCCTCATTTTTCTTTACAAAAAAGGGATCATTAGCATAGTTTTTTACGTCTTTGCTGAAAATAGCTCCCTTATATCCTTTTTCATTTGCCGTTTTTTTTACCGTGGGCATACTAATACCTCCTTAATCTTTTATATATCAAAAATACGTTTTTATCTTCGTTTTACCAAAAAACCATCATAGTTAACATTGTTCTCAAACGGATAAACCATTCTGTTTAGGACGCCGTATATTTCAAAATCAATGCTGAATTCCTGCCATAGCCGGGCTATACTCATTTGATACAACCTTGTTCTTGCGGAGGTGCTTCCTTTGGCATATACATAATGGCTGCCGTAATGATCACAGAACGTATTGATAGTATTGGCCACTGTAGCCAGAACAATATCTCTATCTTTATTGTCTGTTGTTACAATATCACTTATATTGCCCGTTACCGGATCTACGTCTCCAAAAGCCAAATTATAAATAACAGGATTAACCTGCATCTTGGTAAATAGGATCGATTTTTTAATCAGCCCCTTCGGCCCCTCACTAAAAAACTCGTATGTACGATAGTCATTTGTAAAAAAGTCATATTGGCCTAAATTCATGCAATTGAAATTCTATAATAAGGTATCTATTACCGGTGTACCAAACTTAGTAAGTTTCCTTTAATGATATTCGTAATCATGGGCACGGCATCAAAACAAATAAGTTATCGTCATTGCATACCATTGTCGCATGGCCGGAACAGAACATACAACTCTCTAACAATTAGTTACATTAAAAAAGCAACAAATAGGTAACACTGCGATAGAAGATAATGAACTTGAACACCGCATTACTACTTTAAGTGCGTATTTGAATGAGGTAAACTTACCTAATGTCAAAACTATACTCAGCGCTACACCTTTGTCCGGGCAGAATTATCTAAATTAACCGACGAGGCAGCGTTAAAATTTAGCCTCGCAATTATAAGCCACCTTTGCCATTGTATAGCTTAACAGGGCCATCCAACGAAACCTTTAATACCGTTACATATTTATCCTGTACCCCTTTAGGTACGTTGATATATACCAATCCCGGCACTTTGCTCCACGATATTTTCCCAACAATATTATAGTTTAAATGGGTGCCGTTACCCAATACTGTTATATCGTTGATCTTATTTTGTAAACCCTTTAGGGTTACGCTACCGCTGATGTCGCCTTGAAGAAACAGGTACAATACGGTTGAGTCTTTTGAAAGGGTAGTCGGACCGTAAAAATGGCCCTGGGGTATTCCGGCGACGGTATTAAATATAGCCTCGCCGTTTCGCTTATTCCACCCACCAAGCTCCTTTAGCAGGTATATATCTTCATCGGGGATAGAACCGTCTGCCCGGGGGCCTATATCAAACAATAAATTTCCACCATTTGAAACCGCGTCGGTAAAAATGGTAATAAGCTGATACGGTGTCTTCCAATTGGTATCATCAGGATGGTATCCCCAGTTATTATTCGCGGTCATACATAATTCCCACCAGTTGAAAGCAGGGCGCGAAACCGGGAAGTTTTGCTCAGGTGTTTCGTAGTCGCCATAGCCCTGGAGCCGGCCATTGATAATAGCATTTTTATTATCCTTTAAAATAATAGTGCGCACTTTAGCAGCTTCCCATTCTTCGGCGCTATGTTCCCAATCACCATCAAACCACCATAGATCGGGCTTGAATTTTTGGCTGATCTCACTGATCTGGGATTGAAAGAATGAGCGGAATTTATTCCAGCGGTCATAGTCATTATGGACGTTATACCTTGCGCTATCTTTTAAAAACCCCGGATAGTTGCGGTTTGACCAATCTATCAGCGAGAAGTAGGCGCCGCATTTGATATTTCTTTCTCTTAATGCCTCAAATAAGGGTTTTATCATATCCTTGTGGGCCGGTGTTGCTTTTACAATATTCAGCTCATCAACCTGCGAATCATACATAGTAACGCCGTCGTGATGTTTTGTAGTAATAACAGCATATCTCGCCCCGCTTTCTTTGATCAGGTCGGCCCAGTAAGCAGGGTCATATTTCTTGAGCGTAAAACCCTGGAGCTGCTTCATGTAATCGGCGTAGGCGATCTTTTTGTTGTAAAAACTCCATGATTCATCTATACCGTTAACAGCATATATACCTTCATGAATAAATATACCGAGTTTGGCATCTGCGAACCATTGCATTTTATCTTTAATGCTCGCCGGATCAATTGAGGACTGCGCGTGGCTAAACGTTGATAGCAAAACCAGGGCAAGTGCCGGCAGAATTTTTTTCCGATAGTTAGCGGGCCGTAACGAGGTCAATGATGAAAAAATCATGTTGTTTTTATTTATTTAATTATTTATTGGACGATATTGGAGTTGAAAATAGCTTAGCGGCATCATCATCCTCGTATTTATCTATCTGTTGTTTTAACTCCGCTTTAAGTTTAATGGTGAGGCTTTCATATCCCTTTTTGCCATATAGGTTATCCATTTCATGCGGGTCGGTTTGCAGGTCATATAATTCCCATGAGCTTACCCGCGTATAAAAACGGATGAGCTTATAGCGTTTGGTTTTGATACCAAAATGTGGCGATACAGCGTGCTCTCCATTTTCATAATAATGATAATAGATCACATCGCGGCCTGCAGCTTTCTTCTTTGCAAACAAAGGCAACATCGACTCGCCCTGCATACCTTTAGGCACGTCAACGCCTGCGGCATTTAAAATTGTTGGCGCTATATCCATGTTCAAAACAAAGTCATTTGATTTTGTACCCGGTTTAATTTTACCCGGATAGCGCATTACCATAGGCGTGCGGAATGATTCTTCATATATCCAGCGTTTATCAAACCAGCCATGTTCGCCCAGGTAAAAGCCCTGGTCAGACAGGTAGATCACAATCGTGTTTTTGGTGAGATGGTGCTTGTCTAAATAATCCAAAGTGCGGCCAATGTTACGGTCAAGCGAAACTGCTGTGCTTAAATATTCCTGCATATAGTGCTGGTATTTCCACTCGGTTAAAGCATCTCCACTTAGGTTCTTCGCTTTTAGGTCCTCGTATATAGGTTTGTAGTAGGTATCCATTTTAAGCCGCTGTGCTGCATTCATACGCTTAATTGCCCCTTCTCTATTCTCCGCGTCAACATCTGGGAACATTTTCAAGTCATATCCCATGATCATTGTTTTGGCAATGGTCATATCCTGCACCTTTGCTGCCTCACGATTGTCATATTTATCATAAAAATCATGTGGTAAGGGGAATTTTACTTTATCAAACCGCCCAAGATCGGCCGTATCAGGTATCCATGTGCGATGAGTTGCTTTATGTCCCACAACCAGGCAAAATGGTTTGCTTTTGTCCCTGGAATTTAAAAAAGCTTCTGTTTCATTTTCTATTACATTACTTACATAACCTTCAATACGCTGCGTTTTACCATCCATGTTTATAAAATCGGGATTATAATATTCTCCTTGTCCGGGTAATATTTTCCAAAAATCAAATCCCTGCGGCTGGCTTTCTAAATGCCATTTACCAATCCATGCAGTTTCATAGCCGGCATGCTGCAGCTGCTTTGCAAATGAATCCTGGTTTCCGTCAAACCTGGATAGGTTATCTTTGAAGCCATTTTTATTGCTGTATTTACCCGTTAAAATAGTGGCCCTGCTGGGGCCACAGATAGAATTGGTTACATAAGCTTTATTAAAAATTACTCCCTCTTTGGCTATCCTGTCAATATTTGGCGTTTGCATCAGTTTACTGCCATACGCGCTGATGGCCTGGTAAGCATGGTCGTCAGAAATAATGATCAGGATATTGGGTTTTGTGGCAGGCTTATTCACCGTCTGCGCCATTAGCAGGTTGGGAATAAACAGGCACGCTAATAAAATTTGTTTCTTGATAGGATTTAAAAATGTCATGTTTTTTATATGAAAAGGAACCTAAATTAACCAACTAACGCTTTATACTACCGATCTAACTTAGCGCAAACGTTTGTTAAGCTTTTTTTATTGAAGTTTTTAATTAATACGACTGATTTGGTTTGTAATGCGGGAAATTATCTCCCGTTAAAATAGACTTTTTCTGGATTTGCAGCTTGCCGTCTTTTACCCAGTCTTCTCCACGAACAGCAAGTTCCAAAGCAAGCGCGTCATACAGATTTTTATAAACAGCAGCTGCCGACGGATCGGCTACAATATTATTCAATTCATAAGGGTCATGTTGCAAATCGTACAGTTGTTCAAAACCGGTCAATGTATAAAAAATATATTTGTAACGATTGTCTCTAATAGCTACCCACGCATTGTCGGGCTCATAACACAGGCTATGTTCTAAACACAAAGTTGTTCGCCAGTTGCCGGTTTCGTTCAATATCTTCAAAATGCTTTCACCGTCTATTTTTGATGGAATGGTAAAATTGCAAACATCCGCGAACGTGGGAAATATATCTCTTAACTCTACCAACTCGTTCCTTGTTTGCCCGCGTTTGTAATGAAAGTTGCCAATGCCCGAGGGCCACCTAACTACCAGGGGAACATTGGCCGATGGCTGGTAAGGCCGGCATTTGCGCCACATATATTGGTCGCCCAACATTTCTCCATGATCTGAGCAAAACAGGATAAACGTATTTTCATATTGCCCTGTTTCTTTCAATGTTTTTATTACACGTCCTATTTGTTCGTCAACAAAAGAAATAGAACCTGCATAGGCAGCGCGCGAAGACTTTATTTCTTTCTCCGGGAAAATAGCCGAAGATGCCTCGGGCATTTGCTCCATCGACGCGGTTTTATTTTTATATTTTTCTTTGGCCCATTGGCTTACTTGCGGCGTTGGAATATCAATACTTTCGTAATGATCCATCCAGCGTTTTGGTGGATCGAATGGTGGATGCGGACGTTGAAAAGACAGTTTTAAAAACCACGGGCTTTCTGATACACTTTTCTTTAAAAAATCAATAGCTCTGCTGGCTGTCCAGTGTGTTGCGTGCAGTTCATCGGCATAGGGAAAAGGGATGCCCCCACGGTTATCATTATAGCTTAAATGTGTTGCATTAATGTCTTTATCGGGCGCAACTCTTCTGAACCAGGCTTCATAATCGCAGATAAAGCCATTTTTATTTTTCGAATACCAGCCTTCTTCCAAATCGATGGTTTTATAACCCTGGGTATTGCGTGGCGGGCCAAAATGGTTTTTGCCTTTTACAACAGTTTCGTAGCCCATCTCCGAAAAAAACTGCGGCATGGTAAGCTTGTAGTATTGCGCTATATTATTCATGTAGCCCAACATGCCGTGATTCCAAGGGCTAAGTCCGGTAAGCAAACCGGTACGTGCAGGCGTACACGACGGAACAGCGCAATAAAAATTGGCAAACCTTGCACCCTCTTTTGCCAACGCATCAATATTGGGTGTTTTGATCCAGGATGCACCGGCACAACCCAGGTAATCGCCCCGATGCTGATCGTCCATGATGAACAAAATATTGGGGCTATTTACGCCTTTATTTGATTTTCTTACAGATGTGGTTACAGGGTTGTCATCCCAATCGTCTTTAAAATTCCCTATCGGGGATTTTGCTAACGGAAACAGCGCAAGGGCCCCAAGCCGCCTGACTGCATCTTTGCGGGAGATCTTATTTTTATCGTCGCCTGCTTTCATATCATTTAAAATTTTTAAATTATTGACCCCTACTTGATCTTTTAACTTTATTGCAGTGCACTCTGTATAAATTCCTTTCGATAATTGAGCGGGCTTTTTCCTGTAATTTGTTTGAAAAATTTATGAAAGCTGGCAAAATTATTAAAGCCGCTTTCATAGCATAATTGTTTAATAACAATATCATTCTCCATCAACAACTTACAGGCATGGCCAACTTTCAGTTCGATCAAAAACTGTGAATACGTTTTTTGGGTATGCGCTTTAAAATAACGGCAAAATGAACCCGGGCTCATAAAGGCAATAGCCGCAATTTCTTCTAAATGTATTTTATTCTTCAAATTAGCTATTGAGTATTCGTATATGGCGTTAATACGGTCATTTTCGCGCACCTCGGTGTTACGCGTGAACCCGATGGACGAAAGCATCGTTACATTATTACAAACCGAAATAGCATCTAAGGCCTTCATCAATAGGATAATTTTTTCTGCCCCGTTGCAGTTCAGCATTCTTTCCAATATTTCGGCAACAACAATTTTGGTACCCCCGTTTACTTTTATCCCCCGTTTTGCTCTTTCGAGTATTGCCTTTAAAGACTTATTTTCGGGCAACTGTAAAAACTGATCGCCCCAAAAATTCTCGAAGAAATGAGTAACCCTAATATCGGCGCTTTTGTTGGCATCGTCGCTAAAATAACTTTCATCAAATCGCCAGTAATGTGGCAAGTTAGCTCCAATTAGTACAACGTCGCCCGCCTTAAATGGCATAATGCTATCACCAACAAATTGCATACCCTCCCCTTTTTTAATGTGGATCAACTCCACTTCGGGATGATAATGCCAGATATTGTCAAACTGGGGTACGAGGTCACGGCGTACACTGAAGGATTGGGCGGCCCCGGTAGAAACTTTAAGCAATTGTGGTTTCATAAATAGTGATTATAATTGGCTAAACACTCAATGCCATAGTTACAAAAATTTTATAGGTTATGCGCTTTTAAGACATTGTTCACGCATTTTTAATTCAATCAGTTAATCGGTTGTTAATTTAATTATTGTATCGTAAGGGGTAGTTTCAACGCCTTTTAAATAAACAAAAACCCCCTCGGGTTGCTGCTTAAATTTAAGAGGCTCCCCATTTGCAAATGCAGTAACTTTTGCAACTTTTTTAGTCAACGTGGGGATAAGAATATAATCTGCAGTTGCTTTATTCAGTATGTGCACATAAAGCGTATTTTCTTTCGCGGTGAGCACTCCCCACGGCTGGGCTGCTATTAGGTTGCCCCTGGTGCCATATATAGTTTCTCCGTTCTTTTGCATCCATGCACCCACTTTTGTTAACGTGTCAACAAATTCAGGCTGAATTTTACCATTTGGCATAGGGCCGATATTTAATAAAAAATTGGCGTTGCGCCCTGCCGCGTTTACCAAATACCCTACGATCTGCTTAACAGATTTATAATCCCTATCATTAATGTTAAAGCCCCAGCTACCGTTAATAGTCTCGCAGGTTTCGAGGGGTAAAGTGCTGATCTTTGATTCGCCGCTAAAGCCAGTGGTGTTTCCGCCTGGCAGGTCTTTTTCAAACATCTGGAAGTCCTCGCCCAGGAACGGCGCCAAATGGTGGTTGTTACCAATAAGCATAGCAGGATTGAGCTTGTGGATCAACGTATATATCTCGTCGAAATGCCAGTTTACCGTTCTCCTCTCCCACTGCCCGTCAAACCAGATACCTCTTGCTTCGGGGTATTGCGTGATAAGTTCCGTCAATTGAGTTTTCATAAAGTTGATATAGCTATCCCAATCCGCATGCTCTGGTTTACCATTCACTATGGGCTGACCAAAACCATAATCGGGCCTGCCCCAATCCAGCAACGAATAATAAAGATGCAGCTCGATGCCTTCCTTTTTACATTCGGCAGCCAGCTCTTTCAACGGGTCCTTGTGATATGGGGTTGCATCAACGATGTTATAGCGGCTTGCTTTGGTTCCGTACATGCTAAAACCATCATGATGGCGTGTTGTAATGGTAATATATTTCATCCCGGCGGCTTTTGCCACTGCTACCCAGGCCTTTGCATTAAAATCTTCGGGACGAAAAAAATCGGCCAGTCGTTTATAGCTGTCATAAGGTATTTTTCGGTCGTGCATTACCCATTCGCCCGCGCCTAATTCACTGTATATCCCCCAATGGATAAACATACCGAACTTCATATCCTGAAACTCTTTTCGGGACGTGAGGTTTTCGGCCGTTGGGGTATAGGATGTTAATTGCCCCAATTTGTCGTTCTGGGCGTTAGCGGCAATTGCTGTAATAGAGCATAAATAAACGAGCAGCAGTTTTTTTTTCATAATTTTTTATTCGTTGGTTTTTCCAAAAAAATCTTATTCATGTATCCGTAAAACTACACCTCCGCGTTTCTGAAGATTAAATGTTAACCGGGACGCTGCATTTATTTTTTCGGTACGCTTCATCACCTTATTTTCAGGGCCATCTTCATAAATCTCGGCGGTGTACCATTTTCCGGGTTGTAAGAAATCTGTAACAATCGTTATTGTGCGGGAATCGTCGTTGGTAACAGATCCAACGTACCATTCTTTATTTTTTTCCCGTTCTACAGTGATATACTCTTCGGGTGCGCCCGCCGGTACCTTCGTTTTGTTCCATACGGTAGGCAGGTATTTCCAAAATTCAACTTCTGACAGATCGGTATATTGTTTGGGTTGATCATACCAGTAAAGAAACTGCCAAGGGCTAAAATAAATAACCGACAAAGCTAATTGGTGGCATTTGGTATTCTTAAGCCGTTTGTCCTGGAAACAATAGGTGTAGTCGGCAGGCCCCGCAATAAAACGTGTAAACGGAAGGACGGTATTATGCGTAGCGTCCGGAAACTCTTCGTTTCCCCTCACCCCTTCCTGGGTAATTAAATTGGGATAGGTACGGTTAAAGCCGGTTGGCGAATATTCATCATGTACATCAACCATCAGGCGATGCGCGGCTGCTTTTTTTATCGCCTCATATAGCCAGTTGTCCCAATAAAGGGTGCCCGTATTTACAAAGCCGAATTTAACACCTGCAATACCCCATTTTTCGTATAACGGAAAAAGCGCATCGAGTTGCCGTTCAAGGGCGCGGTGGTTAACATATAAAATAACTCCCTTGTTTTTTGATTTGGCGTATTGAATAACCGCCGGCAGATCAAGATCATTTACAGGATTACGCTGAGGATCAACATTTACCCGTGTGGCATCAGAGCTATCATTGTTTTCGGGGCCATACCATCCCGCATCAAATTCAATAAACTGAATGTTTTGTTTAACCGCAAAGTCTATCAGATCCATTGCGCCTTTTGTAGATAAGGTTATTTCCCTGATCACGGTGCCGGGCTTTATCCATTTGGTATCTTTCAACTTATTGGCATCATTCAGGTTGGAGATCAAAAAATTATTTTCTAATAGCCTTGTCGGTTTATCTGCAACCAGTATAGCCCGCCACTGGGTGGAAAAAGCCGATCGCCCGCCATTGGCAATACAGGCCCATATCCCACCGGGCAAGGTTAGTGTAAGTGGTAAGGTAATTTTAGGTTGCAACTGTTTTAAAGGCTGCAATTTATATATACCCTGTGCATGATCGGTACAATAGCCACGGGTACCCTCCGGAAATTGCAGAACCGGAAAAACTTCTTTATAATCTGTTGGTAAAGTATTTGCTTGCTTGGCGTCCGGGCTGTTTACACCATCGGGGAAAGAATAGCGCAGGCCAATGCCTTCGTTATATGCCCGTATAATAAATTGAAAATCTGGTTGGTTACCCGGTTTGTGCAAGGTAAGGGTGAGCTCATTATAGTTGTCGGGAATAATTGATCGCTCACCAATTACAGGCCGCCATGATGCGCTATGGCTTGAACGTGTGGCTTTAATTAGCTCCATGCCCACAGCGCTATTATTACTATCAACCTTTGCTGTTATCACATTTTGGCCGTTATAAAAAACCCGGTAAGACGGGCCACCTGTGTTGTTCAGAAAAAACTTAAAACTAACCTTGCCATCAGGTGAAAGCAGTGTGGTAGGTGTCTGCGCCTTACTAATAACAGGACAGATCATCATTATAAATAATACTATTTTTAGGTACTTCATTTCCGAGTTAACTTAAATATTGCTGTTAATTTTCAGCATGATCCAGGCTCACTTCTTTGCCTTCCCATACTTTTTTTGCGGTCCATTCTTCATCCGCATCCTGCCAAAAAGCGTCCGTCGGCGGTAACCCCAATACCAGGAACGCCTCCGAACATAGATAAAGGCTGCCGGTAGAAATATAGGTTTCGCCTATACCGGGTTGGTGCCCGTAAATGCCTATTTGCAGCCAGCCATTGTTGTCAAACGTACCGGGCGCCTCAACCTGCCGTTTGATCATTGCATATAAAGCTGCCCGTACTTGCTGAGGCTTAACGCCGGCAGGAAGCTCATGCATTAAACTGATCATTGACAAGGCCTGGAACGCGCCAAACCTATATGCCAATGACCGGCCTATCGGTGGGTAGGTAGCCTCGGGCGATATCATCCTTTCCTGTACAACAGCATAGCGTTTTGCATGGGCAAGAGCTGTTTCATAGGCTTTCTTTTGGTCGGGATTAACGTCACTTAACGTTTTTAGTACGCCAACCAGCATAGGCTGAATAACAAAGCTATTGTAATAATCCCAATGAAAATCAGGGCCGTCACCGTAAGCGCCATCACCCTTATACCATGATAACATGTGCTCTTTAATGGCGTAATCCATCCGCATTTTATCGCCGCTGTTATCAAAGCGCAGAAGGGCCGCCTCTATGGTCGCGCTAAATAAAAGCCAGTTATTAAATCCTGGTGTAATAACCCTCGAAGATCTCAAAGCTGTCAATACATTGCTTTTGGTTTCACTATCCAGCCTGCCCCATAGCTGGTTTGGGGCCCTCAGTAACGCTTGTGCTAAAAATGCGGCATCAACAACCGGCTGGCTACCTTTATTAAAGTTCATAAAGTCTGCCGCCCGCGGATCGGTAGCATTGTGCATACTCAACAGGGCCAGTTTAATATACTTTTCGCGAAGCTTACCTTCTGGTGTATTATCCGGGCCAAGCTCGAGCCATGGTGCCATGCCTGCCATAAGCCGGGCAAAAGCCTCCAGGTAGGTAGATGATTCCCTGCCTTTTGCGCTCGACTCGACCGGCATTTGTTTTCTGAGCTCATTTTTGCTTAAAGCATTCAATACCGGGTCGGCAATGCGGGTAAGCGTGCTTATATAATAAGTACGTTCAATTTGCCCCGCTGATTGCGCTTTAACCATTGATACACTTATGCAGGTTAAAAGCACCGTGCTGCAAATTTTCAAATATTTAGCTTTCATACCGGTATCTGTATATAATGAGGTTGTATTTTAAAGACGGTTTATCATTAAAACGGTAAATGTATGCCCTTTACGGGCATACATTTTATAATGAAATTAACTTTATTGGCTTTTTTTATATGATATGTCTCTGTCAGCTATCCTTTATAAAATTTATCCAGGCATAGTTGGCATTTAATAGCCAGGGTTTTGAGTTAACACACCTGCTCCCTGGTTTGCATCAATTGCTGACTGAGGTATAGGCAACCAATTATTAAACGGTTGGATAGAACTGGCGGATAAAGCCGGCCCGTATGCTGTAACTCTTTGATACAAGAGATTTAATCTTGCCAGTGTTAATCTTCGCTGCTCCTCAATAGTTAATTCTCTGGCCCGTTCATCCAAAATAAAATCAATGGTAACTTGTGCAGGTGTAATTGGCGCGGCCTTCGCCCTGGCTCTTAGCGTATTGATATCAGCCGCAGCATCTGTCAAATCGCCATTGTCCATGTATGCCTCTGCACGTAGCAAATAGGTCTCTGCCACCCGCATCAAATAAATATCACTAAATGTACGCCCCGTGGAATTAGAAACTAAAATACCTTCAATTTTTCTGAAAGTAGGATAGAAGAAATAGGAAGAATCACCGCTACCCGTATATTTTTTACCGTAGTTGGCTTGTGTCGGA
>JABDBT010000005.1 GCA_013288465.1 Bacteroidota bacterium
TTTGCTAAACTTTATTAAGAAGCAGATAACGATGAATAGAAGAGATGTTATAAAAGGCGCCGGCATATTGGCAGCTACGGGTTTAATAACAAGCAATAGTGCAAGTGCTGCTGTTGTTGAAGCAAAAAGCAAAGCCAAACTTGTATTGAGGGTTGCACATATAACCGATGTACATATCAGGCCTGATTTGAATGCCCCCGAAAAGTTTAAAAAATGTTTGGAAGAAATAAAAAAACAAAAGATAGATTTTTTCCTGAATGGTGGTGATTCCATCTTTGATGCATCATATAACGATGTAAAACGCGAACGGGTAACCGAACTATGGAGTATATGGGATGATTGTATCAAGGGCATAAACGGTTATGAAATTCATAGCTGTATAGGCAACCATGATACCTGGTGGGCCGCGCCTGATAAATCAGATGCGATGTATGGGAAAGATTACGTTGTAAAAAGGCTGAATATACCCAACCGATACTACAGTTTTAGCAAAGCAGGCTGGCATTTTATAATATTGGATGGTAATAACGCGTCGGTAAGCCTTGATGACGAACAATTTAAATGGCTTGAAGGCGAGTTGGAAAAACTGCCTCAAAACACGCCTGTTTTATTGATGTCGCATTATCCTATTTTGGGCGTAACGCCTTTTTGGGCTGGTGGTATGCACTCAGACTATAAAAAGTTAAAGGCATTGTTTTATAAACATCGCGACAAAGTTAAGGTATGCCTTAGCGGTCATAATCATTTGTTGGATACGGCTACCTACAATGGCACACAATATTTTTGTAACGGCGCTATGAGCGGCTACTGGTGGGGCAAGGGCGACGATAAATCTGCCGGCGACGGATACTATGAAGAAACGCCGCCGGGCTACGCGATATTAGAACTATATGCTGATGGTAACCTAACTAATAAATACACACCGCATCCATTTTAAAAATGGCCATAGTTGTAACTGTTGATAGGTCCCGCGTTTAGCTAATAGCCCGGCAAAGAAAATATTTCTCTTTGCCGGGCTATTTTACCTGGAATTCAACACTATGGATAATTAGGCAGATAATGTAAACCATGGACACCTATAATTAATAGAAGCTGCAAATTATTAACTACTTATACTTATATAACTTAATCCGCTGAATTGCATATTCACCTACCGGTATCCGCAAATGTCGGCCCTGGTGGTCCTGATCGCCATTCATTCGGCGGTTAGCCTTCCATTTTCCATTAATAAAAACCCCTTCATCAACATTAAGTATTCCGGCCCGTTCTCCAACAGTTGTTGGTTTGAACGTAATGACAAT
Organism: Bacteroidota bacterium; assembly: GCA_013288465.1. The sequence continues at coordinate 1,302 of JABDBT010000005.1, forward strand.
GCCGGTACCACCAACATAGAATTCATCTTCCGATAAACCGATAATTATTCCGCCGGATAGTGGCCATTCGGGATTTTTAGATTCAGGCGACCAGCCCAACGCAAAATCATGGGCAATAGTTAAAATATAATCGCCCATTTGAATTTGCACGCTATCAGTACTTTTGCTTAGTAAAACGCCGTCAATTGATCCCGTTTTTTTTGCTTTATCTATTTCAGGAGCCAACTGATCAATAATCGCATAGCTTTTTCCAATCGGCTCATCCCCCGGTTTTTTTGTTGACTCAATAGAAAATGGTGAAAACCCAATTGCCTTGTAATGCCCTATAGCATAAAATGCTTTGGCATCAACTCCGGCTTCAAAGCGATGTTCGGGAATAAACAGTGGATTGTCGGTACGGGCATACAGGTCATTCCAATATTTAAAATCGGGGTTGTAAAAATCAGGCGAAAGCATATCAATATCCGGAGCGGCGGCCTTCCATACATCTACAACATGCGGCAAAGGCCCCGCGCTGGGGTATTCTCCGGGCTTTTTTCCGGGGCGGTTGAGCGCCGCGTTTACGTACATGGGTATATTGTAAATTGCTTTACCTGCTTTAGCAACACTGTTAGCATAAACACCAAAATACCAGGCCATAAACAGCTCGTCTGTAGCAAGACTTTTTCCAAAAACTTCTTCCCAAGTGCCTGCAGCTTTAGATCCATTATCCTGCCAGTGTTTTTTTATTTCAGGAGCAAGTGTATTCCGATGTGTATTTAAATAAGCTGTTAACATTGGCGGAACAGGCCTTCCGAAAGCCTCGTTAGCCATTGCTGAATGGTCGCGGGCTTCGGGCAGCATCCCTATCTCGTTTTCAACCTGTATCATTAAAACAGTATGCTGTTTACCATCTGTTTGCCTGATGTGCCGCATTAATGTATTAAAGGCTTTCTCATCAGCAGCCAAGGCGTTTGCAGAAAACGGGGTGATGATTTCCTGTGCTTCTCCTGTTAGGGTTCTTGCCCTCGGGAAACGGGCCTCATCGGTTTTTACCCAGGCCGGAACATAACAGCTCATGCTATTTTTCCATATACCGAACCAAAGAAGTACTAATTTTATATGATTTTTTCGAGCGTTTACAACTAAATCATCAAGTAAAGAAAAATTGAATTTCCCCTCCTGTGGCTCCATCAATTCCCAATAAACAGGGGCAACAAGGGTGTTCAAATGCATTTTTTTCAATTTGGGCCAAATGGGCGCCATGTATTTAGTATCAGAGGCGCTCGAATTCCCTAACTCTCCACCCAAAATAATAAAAGGGCGGTTATCGACCAATAATGTGGTATGCCCGTTGTTGGTATAAAGCCGGGGCGTACCGGGCAAAGTATTTTGGCTGGTGGCAATGAAATTTGACAACAATAAAACCAAGAAAAAAAGTAGTTTCTTCAATGTGATTAAGCTTTAAGGTTACCTATTGTTTTTTTGAATAAGGCTGCTGTTGTGCGAAAATAGATCAGCCTCAAATATACTATACAGAAGAATTTAATTAGCTACTGCCTAAACAAAAATCCTTTGTTAATAATATCCTACGGCTTTTAGAGACCGCCGAAATAAGTGCTAAAGACATTTTCTTATTTTGCCCACCAATTTAAAATCTTTTATCTTTATTATTGCGGTGTAACATCAATTATAAACGCTGGTTATTTTACACTATTGATGACGGATAAAAAACAAACCTTATTAACAGTTATAGCCCCTTTGCTTAAAGGCGTTGGACAAATCATGTTGCAAGACAGTATCTGGACGGGCCTCTTTTTTTTGGCAGGGATATTTTGCGGATCAACCTTAATGGGCATCGCTGCCATTGTATCTGTAATAACGGGGACTTATACGGCTCGTTTGCTCAATTACGATAAAGAAGAAATTGCTGGCGGGCTTTATGGGTTTAGCGCAACTTTAGTGGGTGTGGCATTGGTTTGTTTTTTCCAATCGACGCTTATTATATGGGCGGCTATACTGGTTGGCTCAATGCTGGCAACTGTTATTCAGCATTTTTTTATTGTGAAGAAAATACCGGCTTATACTTTCCCATTTATCTTGGTTACCTGGTTGGCTTTATTCATTTTTAGTCATTTCCCTGCTTTGGTACGACCACAACCAGCGCAGGTTGGTATAGCTGTTGATAACACTTTTTACTGTCTTTCGGTACTCTCGCTTGGGTTTGGGCAAGTTATTTTTCAAAGCAGTATATGGGCCGGGGTGTTGTTTTTCATCGGCGTTTTGATCAGCAAGCCCATAGCGGCATTGTATGCAGTAGCGGGCGCAGCATTAAGTGGTATTATAGCGTATTGGTTGGGCCAACCTGTGGTAGTTATTTACCTGGGGCTGTTAAGTTATAACGCGGTTTTATGCGCAATTACCTTTGCGGGTAAAAAACTTAAAGACATTATCCCTGCGCTTATATCCATTGTGCTTTCGGTACTTATTGTTATACAAATGATGGATATGGGACTGCCGGCATTAACATTTCCATTTGTTTTAGCCACCTGGCTCACGTTGATCATGAATAAAGGAATAGCTGCTATGCAGGTAAAAAAGCCTACGCAACTTGAGCAATAAAACAACCTTATTTTATCCCTATCCTAAATAATACAATTAAAATTATTTGCGATAACTTTCTTTTTATTATACTTGTTTAATGATCCCCGCGTATTAGTTGATAATAGGTATCGATCATTTTCTATAAGCTATTTGAACCAATTTTATTACCAGTTATTTACCTATGATAGATTTTCAAATAAAGAAATCGCCTGTCATTTATGATGTTATTGTTGTTGGATCTGGCGCGGGCGGCGGCATGGCAGGTTATGTTTTAGCTAATGCAGGCTTAAAAGTGTTAATGTTGGAAGCAGGCCCTTTTTTCGACCCGGCTAAAGATTCACTGCAATTAAAATTTTCATGGGAATCGCCACGAAGAGGAGCGGGGACAACCCGTACCTTTGGCGATTTTGATGGCGCTTATGGCGGATGGGAATTGGATGGTGAACCGTACACAACTAAGGACCGTACACAATTTAACTGGTTCCGTGCGCGTATGCTGGGTGGCCGTACCAATCACTGGGGCCGTATATCATTACGAATGGGGCCTAAGGACTTTAAAGGTCATGATGTTGACGGGCTTACAGAAAACTGGCCCATAAGTTACGACGATGTAAAACCTTTTTATGATAAGGTTGACCGCATGATAGGTGTATATGGCACTGTTGAAGGTTTGGATAATGAGCCGGATGGTATTTTTCTGCCGCCGCCCAAACCACGCCTTAACGAGCTATTTATAAAAAAAGGGGCAGCCAAAGCCGGTGTAAAAGTTATTGCCGGGCGCGGATCTGTTTTAACGGAAGCTTTACCCGGTAATAAAGACAGGAACGCCTGCTTTTATTGTGGGCAATGTGGCCGCAGCTGCAAAATTTATGGCGACTTTTCATCATCATCGTGCCTGGTTATCCCGGCTATGAAAACCGGTAATTTAAAAGTAATACCCAATGCCATGGTAAGGGAAGTGCTTACCGGGCCCGACGGCACAGCCACCGGGGTATCATACATTGATAAGAACGATTTACAAGACTATACTGTTCACGCCAAAGTTGTTGTTTTAGGCGCAAGCGCCTGCGAATCGGCACGGATACTGCTTAATTCAAAATCAGCGCAGCATCCTGGCGGCTTAGCTAACGGCAGCGGCGTGGTGGGCAAATACCTGCACGACTCGACAGGAGCAAGCCTGGGCGGATTTTTGCCGCAACTGCTCGACCGTAAACGCTACAACGAAGACGGTGTGGGAAGCGTACATATTTATTCGCCATGGTGGCTGGGTCACAAGAAACTTGATTTTCCGAGGGGATATCATATCGAATATGGCGGAGGCATGCACATGCCGGGCTATGGCTCAACCAATGGCATACAAAACCTTAACGGGTTATTACCGGGCCGCGATGGCAAGATGAAAGAAGCAGGCGGTTTTGGCGCGGGCTTAAAAGATGATTATCGCCGTTTTTATGGCACACAGGTAGGCATGGCCGGCCGTGGTACAGCCATTGCCCGCGAAGATAATTATTGCGAACTGGATGATAATGTGGTTGATAAGTTTGGCATACCGGTATTGCGTTTCCATTATAAATGGGCCGATGAAGAAATTAAACAAGCCAAACACATGCAGGAAACTTTTCAAAGTATTATGCACGAAATGGGCGCTATCATCACTTCAAGGATTCCCGGTCCGGAAAGTAATTATGGATTGGAAACCCCCGGCAATATTATACATGAGGTTGGAACGATACGGATGGGCGACGACCCTAAAAAATCGGCCTTAAACAAATGGTGCCAGGCACATGATTGTAAAAACTTATTTGTGGTTGATGCCGCGCCGTTTGTACAGCAGGGTGACAAAAATGCCACATGGACTATCTTAGCGTTGTCTATGCGTACCAGTGAGTACATTTTAGACCAACGTAAAAAATTAAACATTTAACCGGTATATTAAACTTATTATGAACAGGCGCGAATCACTAAAAGCAATTGGTTTAACCACGGTAACTACAGCCTTGTTGTTAGAAACCGGCCTAACCGATGCCCAGCAGGTACCCCATAAAAAGAAGACCCCGCCCACACACGAGCCCCCGGTTGATAACTCGGGCAGGCAGCCTTTTGAAATCGAACGAGATAAACAGCTGCATGCCGAGAAATATTTTACTGCTCATGAAATGGCAACCATTACCGTATTAGGTGATATTATTATCCCGAGGGATGCCAAATCGGGCAGTGCATCGGATGCTAAAGTGCCTGATTTTATAGAGTTCATTGTTAAGGATATCCCCAGTAATAAAGTGCCTATGCGGGGCGGCTTGCGCTGGCTGGATGTGCAATGTGTAAACCAATTTGGTAAAAAGTTTATCGAATGCAGCCATACTCAGCAAATTGAAATGGTTACGCAGATAGCTTACCCCAAATTAGCCAAACCGGAAATGAAACAGGGCGTAGCCTTTTTTAACCGCATGCGCGACCTTACAGCCACCGGTTTTTTTACCAGTAAAATGGGCATGGAGGATATTGGCTATATGGGCAATACCCCCGGCGTATGGACAGGCCCACCTGCTGATGTTTTGAAGCAGTATGGGATGGAGAATGTGTAGGGGAGTGGGGTGCGTGGCGCAAGGCGGTTGGCTACAAAGCAGCGCCCGTTTTAAGTGCGTGGCCTTACTTACTCGTTCTTGATGAACTTTTTATATAAATGTTCGGCGTAGCCTACGCTAATATAATCAAGGAATTTCCAGTTAGGGAAATGACTTTTCTTTAGCGATTTTAATCCGCCAAAAACAATTACGCCCAAAAACAATACAGCTGCAAGGCTAAGTAAAACTTGTACCACTAAAATAAATACGTTCATGATCCTTTAATTATTTGTACTTTTTTACGAGAAAGGAGCTTAATAGGTTACGTATCAGCTTATTTAAAATAAAATTTATTTTGTACAGGTACGTTCTTTGTCACCTCAATGGGTGTTCGGAAGATTATTTAATAGGCTACTATGGATTTCATGCAACTTATCCTTAAACAAACGTTTGTGCAAATTTCCCTAACCGCAATTTAAATTGCGGTTAGGGAAATTATAGCAGGTAATCCTACTTGTTGGTTAAATAAACTATTTGGCTTACCGAAGTATTTAAGTAAGCGGTTTTTATGTGTACAATACCTGTTTGGTCGTTCTTGTCAAAATAATAACCTGTTTTGGCTTTATCAAATTGTTGCTTACTCAAGTATGCTGTAAGCTTTTTGCTGTTTAAGCTCACTGTTTTTGGTGATTCGCCTTGGTGAACGTCTAATAAATATACCCTGGTTTTATTCCTCCCCGCAAAATCGCCTTGTGCGGCATTAATTTTAACAGCAACGTTTTGGGTTGCGTTAACCTCGATAAGAGTTTTTGCAAAAGCACCTTTTTTATATTCGCGGGTTAGGCCGTCATCTTCATATAAATTAAACGATGATTTTTGGTATGGATAAATACTTAGCGTTAAGCTATCGGTTTTCTTTTCGCTATCATAATTCATTAATGGGTACGCTGGTATAATGGCGCCTGCTTTTACAAATATTGGAAGCTTATCTAACGGCGCAGGATAGTTATTCAACCATTTGTTTCCGTCGAGCTTTTTACCGTCCCAGTAATCATACCACGCGCCTTTTGGCAAATAAATACTATCGCGTTTAGCTTCGCTTTTATAAACTGGCGCAACAAGCAACCATTCGCCGTTCATAAACTGGTATTGTGTTTTCTTGCTCCAGGTAACCGGGTCGTTAGGGTATTCAAGCACCATGGCCCGGCTGGTGGGTACGCCGGTTTCGTGGGCAGTTGCGCAATAGGTGTACATGTATGGCGTAAGGCGCATTTTAAGTTGCAGGTATTTGCGGTTAATTGAAGTATAAGGTTCGCCGTAAATGTAAGGCTGCTTATCCTTTTTGGCCCAGCCGCTCATTACCATTAAAACAGGAGTAAAGCATTTCCATTGCAGATCCCGGGTATAAGTAGAATCGCTGCCGCCAAAAATGCCGTCAACATCGCCTGTTGCGGCATTAAAGCCCGATAAGCCCGAACCTATAACTGTTGGGATGTGGAAGCGTATATACTCCCAGTTCCCCTTTTGATCGCCCGACCAAACGGTTGAGTAACGTTGCGTGCCTGCCCAGCCCATAACGCTCCATATAAAGCCACGGGCATTGCTATTGTTCTCAATGCCTTCATAAGCCGCTTTACAACCATCAAGGGCATATTTATAACCCGGTCCAACCCAGGCAACATCCAGTTTTGCAACCCTTGACCCATATTGCCCAACTTCCTTGGCAATTTTTTCAACACCATTCTCTGTCCATAAACCGGTATAAAAACCACGTTTGTGTAACTCCATAATAGTTGAATCGAGCTTGGTATAGCCACAGCCATAACCATCATTAGGCAGTATCCAGCCACGCGGCATATTGTGTTCAATATATTTATCAGCTACCAGCTTAATAACATCCGGCGTGGTGCCGTTAATGCCCGAACCGGTGTAGTTTCTGGTGGCTGTACTTTTAACCCCACGGTTGTAGCAATTGGCATCGCCCATGCTTAAGGCCCATCTTGGCATTAGGAAAGGCCTGCCGGTTATTTGGGTATAGCCATTTAAGACCTGTTTTAACGATGGCCCGTAAAAATAAAAGCAGTCAAAACGGTCCTCGTTATGGCTAAATACTAACTGGTTTTTAAAGGAGTAGGCACCTGCGTCAAAGGTATTGCGGAACGCGCCATACCCGGCTGTTGACATATAAAAAGGAGCGGGGTTGGCCCTGCCGCCATCGTCCCAGCCACCACCTTTTTCAATCAAAATATTTTTATCGCGATGCGAGAAATAACCATTTTGCATCCCGCAGCCATAAAAGTATTCATTAGGCAGGCGTTTCATAATTTGTTTGGTACGTGCCCCGAATGATAAGGGTTCGGCTTCTTCCCATATCGGGTGGCTATCCGTTATATCATACATAGCAAAACGCAGGGGCGCTTTATAAACACGTACTACACAATCTTTGCTTTTTAGCTGGTAATAACTGCCCTTGTCTGTAGCGTTCACAGTAGGGTTTTTAACAGCATAACTTACAACAATATCATTGCCGGCCGGGTTTGTAAATTCGCCATCGGGCGTCATCCATATCCTGAAAATATCATTACTGTAAAAAATAACCTTGAAGGATGATAACCCTGCTGTTATATCAAATTCGTTTTTATTGCTTTTAAAGCTGGTTAAGTTGCCAACTTTTGATTCTTTCGCGTTTATTTTAATGGAAAGATCATTGTTCGATAAATTTTCGTCGGCGTTATAATATAAATGAAACTTTAAATTATGAACTGGTACGGCAGCTAAATCAGTTTCGGGCAGCTTAACAATGATCTCCTCGCCGGGGGCAATGCCTTTTTTACTTGCCGGTACATCGGTAGTTATATCCTTTTTACCATCAATATTGCAGTTTAATTTAAAGGCAGACTTTATGGTATCAATACCGCTATTTTTAACCGTAACTGCTAAAACATCGTGCGTTGTAAATGTATTCTCCTCTTCGTTATGCGATTGTAAACGCCCTATTGCCAAATCTTTTGTATAGGCCTCGGCCAGTTCAATATCATCGATCATCCAGTACCAGCTATAATAGCCTTTCCAGTAAAACCGGATGTAAACTTTAGGTTGGTTAGCCGTTAATTTTGAAATGTTAAGCTCCTGGTTTATGGGCTTAAACATATCGGTAGCTGGCGGCACGTTGTTTGTTACATCAAAATCTGTCCATTTTTGGCCATCGGTGCTTATGCCCACAAACAAGCCTGCGCCCGGTGCCGCGGCTTCTTTATTATACCTGAACGTTTGCTGAAAACGCAAAATAACCGAGTTTTTGCCCGAACAATTTATACTGCCGGTTTGCATCCAGGTATCAGGGTGCCAGCCCCTTTTTATCCATGTTGGTTGGTCTTCATCAACAAAATAGCCTGCCTGGAACTGAAGGTGGTACCCCCGGCTTTTTGAAGCGATAGGAGGGGCCTGTTGCTGGTATTGGTATGAACCGGGATAAGGCTGATTGGTAATTAACCACTCCAGGTTTTGTTTGCTGTTATCTACATTTTTCCAACCTTCGGGCAGTTTGTTTGTTTTAAAGCTTTCTGACCAGAACACTTTTGGATCAGGAGCTTGTTTTTGACCAAAGGCTTGCAATAAACATAGTACTGCGGTAACCGTTAGTAATGCTTTTCTAATAGGATTAATCATGGTTTTGATTTTTGTTTCAATAACCTGTTGTCCACAGGTAATGAAAATTTGAATTAATCATGAAAATTACCACATTAATGAGTAACCGACTAAAAAATAACAGCGCAAACGTTTGCAGAAATTAGCAGTAAGGAATTTAACAAGCGGAGCAGGAAACGCCCCGCTTGTAATTATAAATCATTAAGCAATTTATTTTTTCTTATCCGTATCCCTCCTGGCATAGGTCTGGAATATATAGCTCAGATTGGTATGGATAGTTGTTTTATTATACTTTATTGAGGCGGCACTATGACAACTGATGCACGAGGCATTGTGTTGAATATAGGTTTCAAGTGTTGTATTGCCCAAAAAATTTGGCACAATTTGTTGTGGATGGCCTTCCCCGGTTTGCCATTGCGTGCCAACAAGCCTGTAGTTTGCCCATACCGACCCTTTTAGCTTTGCTTGCCATAGCTGATTGATCATTTCGGTGTATTTATATATCGGATACATCCTTAAAGCCTGTGTGCCGAAGAAAACAAGATTCAAACTTTGCCCCGGTGCCTGAACAGCGTATTTAATTGCATACGGTGGAGTAACTTCCCAGATATATTTATCATGGTCGCCCTTTAGCGTATGTGGAATTGCATTGGGGACGCAATTAAGGCATTCTTGATTATAAAACGACCAGCGCTTGTTGCTTTGCTGTGCCTCCTGTGGATTATCAGGCGTATTATCAATATGCTCAAAAGTGCTCCAGGTTTCACTTAACTTTAGTTTGGCAGTTTTACGGATGATGTGCATGCCTACCAGTCCTACTTTTACATTAGTAAGTATCAAATTTTTACCATTACGGGTATGCGCGCTATCAATAAATATGGTGGCGTTGCGGCAATAATAGCGGTTGGTATCATCGCCGTTAGCCGGGATGAGTATGCGCCAGGATGCTTTTATTTCCATACTGCCTAACTTCTTTGTTGCAGAATCACTTTCGGGCAGGCTTATTGCATTGCCGTTTTTTATGCCCAAATCGTAAATGCCCTTCACAGTGGTAAGTTTATTATTAATAGTAAACTTTGTTTCTATCGGGTTCATTTTTATCTCATAAAGCACAAAGTTCAGGTTACGGTCAATAAGCGGGTGTCCGTCTGCTTCTTTAAATCCATTTAATGTATCTAAGTCAAAAGATGATCCTGAAAGCAGGGGATGCGGGGCTTTTGAATCCATATAAAAGAATTTTTGTCCTCCATTTTTTGCAACGCCAAGCCGTAGGGTAAGCCCCGGTGTGCTGTGGCCAAAAATTTCGGCAGGGTCCTGGTAATGTTCCCATACGCGGGGTGCGTTTGGTGAATCACTTATCGAGTTATCTTTTGGATTGCCGGCAGTATCGGCCGGCCAGTTGAGCGCTATAAATGTTTGCCATGAAAACACATCGAAAGGCGGCTGTTTAACTGAATCGAGCGAACTTTCATAACCCACCCCCAAATTTTCAACTACATCAATTGGGATAACAGAGCAGGGGCCATCAGACGAAGATGAACTACAAAATGTATTGTAAATGGCGAACTTGGCCGGTTTCTTACTGATTTCATTGCAGGCAAATATTACACCGGCAATAACAAAAATTGCAATAAATTTTTTCATGTTTAGGGGTTTAGATATTGTGAATGTTGTAGAATGATTTGGTCACATAAATCTAAATATATTTTTTAATAAATAATACCTTGTTTATTAGAGTTTTATCAATAGTTTATTTATGAAGATATTGGGGATGGGGTAGCGATAATTATTTATTACTTAAGAATTCTGCTTAATCCTCTAAAATAAGAAAAGCCCGATAAAATGTACATTTCACCGGGCTTTTAATTTTCATGTCGCTTTATCGACCGTAGGTCGATACGGCGGCGGGCGAAGCCCCCCTACGCAAACTACGTGCGGACTTCGTCCGCTGTAGCCCGCTTCGGCGGGCGAAGGCGGAGAGGGAGGGATTCAAACCCCCGGTACCTTGCGGTACACCTGATTTCGAATCAGGCACATTCGATCACTCTGACACCTCTCCGGGTATTAGAAAAGTTTGCGAAAGTAAGCTTTTTGCCGCAAATTCCATCTCCCAACCTGGTTTTAAATACAATTCAAAAAGGTAATGCATCGGGCCGACCGAACAAATAACATTAAAATATATAATTCCGGTATTTTAAATGACCTTCAACCGTTCTTCTTCCAGGTCTATCCGATATAATTGCACACGAATGATCTCTTCGTCGATTCCAGGGTCTTTGTTAAGTTCATTAAGATATTGCCGTTGACTTTCAAGTAATTCCACAAAAATAGCCTTTGTTTTTTCATTCATCCAGCTATCATCACTTGCTTTCGACCGCTCATCCCATTGCTTTAATAGTTTTTCTATCTCTACATGCCCATTCAGTTCATTTTCGTGCTTATCTTTCAGAAACTGATACACATGATGTTTTAACCCTTGTTTCATTTGTTGTCTTGTGGACTTTTCCGAAATTTCGCCCGGAAGACCCTCAAATACGTGCCATCGTTTGATAAAATAGGGTAGCGTAAGTCCCTGAATTGTCAGCGTAAGCAAAATTGCTATGAAAGTGATAAACAGTATAAGGTTCCGCTGCGGGAATTCTATACCGTTATCCAACGTAATGGGGATAGCCAAAGCAGCGGCCAGCGATACCACCCCTCGCATTCCCGACCACCCCAACACCAATGGCAGCAACCATGTTCTGGTTCTGGATCTTGACCGGGGGGCTACGCTTGGCCTGAAGATGAGCGTTGCGATTATGGCAACGTAAGAACTGATGATCCTTGCCAGGATAAGTACAATTGTTACCAACACGCCGTAGCCTATGGCGGTGCTTATTGGAATGCCCTTTGCACGTAGCCCTTCTACAATTTCAGGAAGTTCCAGTCCAATGATGAGAAATACGATGCCGTTCAATATAAACACGAAACTTTCCCAAACACTTAGTCCTTTGATGCGGCTTTCGCTATTCAAAAATACAAGACGCCTCGCCGACATAAACAAACCGCCGCTTACAACAGCCAATACTCCCGAACAGTGCAATTGCTCGGCAACCCAATACATAAAATAAGGTTCAATAAGAGTAAGGGCAATATCAGACGACGCATCGGTAGGCAGGCGTTTGTGCGCCTGTACAAATAGCCAGGCCAGTAACAAGCCAATGCCTGCCCCGCCTATCACCATCCACAAAAAGCTTAATGCCGCCTGGTGCCATACAAACTGACCCGTGCCTACAGCCACTAATGCGAAGCGGAAAATAATCAGTGATGATGCATCGTTCAATAAGCTTTCGCCTTGCAATATCGCCGAGGTGGAGCTCGGTATTTTTACGAAGCTGGTAATAGCCCCTGTACTTACCGCGTCAGGTGGGGCAACTATTCCGCCCAGTAAAAAACCTAAAGCGATGGAAAACCCTGGTATATAGTGGTTGGCTACCACAGCTACAGATAATGCCGTGAAAAATACCACCAGGAAAGCAAAGCTGCCAATAATACGCCACCACTTCTTCATTTCTTTAAATGAAATACTCCAGGAAGCCTCAAATAGTAACGGCGGCAGGAAAATAAAAAAGATAAGGTCGGGGTTGATCCTCACCGTCGGTAATCCGGGCACAAAACCAACAATTAGCCCCGCTACCACCAGTAAAATGGGATAAGCGATCTTTAATTTAGTAGCCCACATTTCTAAAAGGACTACAGCGGCGACCATTGCGAGCAAAAAAGGCAGGATAGTATGCATTGAATCTTTATTTATAGTTTATAAAGCAGATATGCTTCTAAAATATGGAAAAATTCAATGCGATGTTAGCGCGGTATTGGTTTTGATTGTTATTGTTGTCTAAAAGACCCAATTTGCCGGAAACAAAAAATCCCGCTATTTAGCGGGATCGTTTTTTTGGCGGAGAGCTAGGGATTCGAACCCCAGGACCCTTTAACAAGTCAACAGTTTTCAAGACTGCCGCAATCGACCACTCTGCCAGCTCTCCGGGGACAAAAGTACAAATCCACGCCGAATTGGCAAATTGGATATTGCATTTTTTTCAAAATAATAATATTGGTAATTAAATAACTGATTAATAAATTGTTATGAAATTAATCGCGGTAGGTTTTTATGCGAAACGTGTTAAATTTGGGTTTAACAATTTTAATTGAGCGTTTGGAAAGGTCAATACTTGCGTTTAATTCGAAGCCAATTAGCAGGATAAGGGAGTTTAAATATATCCATATCATCACCACGACGAGCGTGCCAATTGACCCGTACAATTTATTATAGGACGAAAAGTTATTGATATAATAGGTAAACCCTAACGAACTTAATACGGCAAGCCCGGTAGCCAGGATAGAGCCGGGATTTAAAAAGGGCCACTTTAATTTATGTGCCGGGCCATACCGGTATAACAGCGATACCGTAACAAAAAATATAGACACAATAATGAGCCAGCGGGATAAGGTGAGGAGATAGATCCAAAAACTGCTTTTACTGGCCAGGTGCCCCTGTAGTAAACCTATCAGGCCCTGCCCGGCTATCATTATAACAATGGCTATTAATAAGGCTATACTTATCACCAAGGTTAACGCAGTAGCTATCATCCGTCTTTTAAACCAGCTTCTTTTTTCGATAATTAGCGACGAACTGTTAAACGCCCGCATTAAATTGCTTACGCCATTTGTGGCAAAATATAAGGCAGTAATAACACCTACAGATAATAACTTGCCGTTTTGTTTATTAATAATATCCGCAATTGTGTTTTGGAAAGCTAAATAAGCATTGGTGGGTAAAATTGAGCTGACTACCTGTAGTAAATGCCCCTGGAAATTTTTTACGGGGACATAGGGGATAAGTGTAAATAAAAATATGGTTGCCGGGAAAAACGCCAGCAGGAAATTATAGGCCAGTGCCGAAGCTTTGTTAAGCAGCGAACCATCCAAAAATTCACCGATAAATAAAGTGAAAACGTCATATAAAGGCAGCGTACCAAAACCCGGAAGTATAGTTGCTCTGCTCCAGTTAATAAATTGCCGGTAATACTTACTGTGGAGTAAAAAACGGTTAAGCCATCTCATTTAAGCCAAATCTACTCAAAAAACGGTTTTAACTTGTTAAGAAATTCTGCCGAGGGCAGGCAGGGGCGGTTATTTGTCATATTTACAAACACCAGCAGCGTTTCGCCAAGGTTTATCAGTTCATCTTTCTCATTATAAAGCTCATAACGGAAATGGATCTTTACTCCGGGCATCTTATCCATAATAACTTTTATGGTTATTTCTTCGTCATATAAGGCCGGTTTTAAGTACTTGCATTTAAGTTCAAGCACGGGCATCATTATGCCCGATTGTTCCATACCGCTATAAGTAAGCCCCAGGCTCCGCAGCATTTCAACCCGGCCAACTTCATAAAATTCGGCATAGTTACCATAGTACATATAACCCATCTGGTCCGTTTCACCGTATCTTACCCTAATTTTGGTACTATGTTCAAACATTATCTTTTGATGTTTCTTTCGTCAAGCGCGTGTTGAAATTTGCGGGCATTTACCAAGTGATCGGCCAAATTGGTTGCAAAATTATGATAACCCGAAAAATCCTCTTTGGCGCACATATAAATATAATCGCTTTTTTTATAATCAAGTACCGAGTTTACCGCGTTTACCGATGGCATCATAACCGGGCCGGGAGGGAGCCCCGCATGTAGATAAGTATTATACGGCGAATTAAAACTTTTGTCCCTGTTTAGCACCCGCCTTATGGTAAAATCATGTATAGCATAAATAACCGTTGGGTCCGATTCTAATTTCTGCCCTTTTTTTAAGCGATTCAGGTACAAACCGGCTATAGTTGGCATTTCGTCATCATGCAATGCCTCGGCATCAACAATTGCGGCTAAAATAGAAACCTGTACCGTGCTAAGGTTAATTTCGGCTGCTCTTTGTTTACGTTCGGGTGTCCAGAATTTTTCATAATTGGCATACATGCGCTTAAAAAATTTCTCGGGCGATGTATTCCAGTTGATCTGGTATGAGTTAGGCAGAAACATGGTATATACATTGTCGGGTGTAAAACCATATTGTTTAACAAATTGAGCCGAATCGAGCAAATGAAGAATAGATGTTGAGTCTGATTCGAGCTTTTTGCCTATAAAACCGGCAAATTGTTCTTTCAGCCTTAAATTATGAAACGATACGTTAACCGGTTCCTGTTCGCCCAGTTCGAGCATCCGTATAAATTTACGGTTGCTCATACCCTCGTGCAGGCGGTATTTACCGGGTTTTACGCGGTTTACATACTTCATATTATGCGCGGCCCAGTTAAAGGTTGTGGTATCGTTCACAATTCCTTTTTCGCGTATGCTGTCATACAACTGTTCGTAATTTTCGCCGGTATGGATGTACAGGTATTCGTGTTTGCCACTAACGTTAGGCCCAAAATATCTTAAATAATAAAACACGCCTGTACCGGCAAGGGCTATGAATATGATTACCGCCAGTACGATGATAGTTTTTTTTAATGTGCCCCCCTGGGATGCTTTTGATGTAGTCATAATGAATAGGTATTATTGAAACCGTTGCAAGGCAATTAAGCCACCTGTTAGGTTTTTAACTTTTTGATAGCCGTTTTGTATTAAAATTGATTGCGCGGTTTCACTTCGAAACCCCGCTTTGCATATAACAATGATCTCATCGGTTTTGTTATACCCCAGTTGATCTATATTTTTATTGAAAACAGATAAAGGGATATTTTTGCCACCAATATTGTACGTATAATATTCTATTTCCTCGCGTACATCCAGCAAATTCAAACTTTCGCCATTTTGCAAACGCGCAAGCAGGTTTTGTGCATCAATTTGATCCATCTTTTTTGCCCGGCGCTATAACCAAATTAATACGTGTACCAATAGGCACCTTAGTAACCGAATCGGTTTTCATTGGCGATTGCGAAACAACTACGGCATTGCTCGAATCGGTTATAGGTATTTTTGATTGAATGATCCCTATACTAAGCCCGCTGCTGCCTTTTAAAGCAAATTTAACAGCGTCAAGGTCCAGCCCAACCAAATCGGGTATATCAACTTCACTCGCGCCCGCGCCATCGCCAAGCACCAGTTCAAGTGCCGAGCCTTTTGGCAATTGGGTGCCGGCCTTGATAGGCTGCCCGCTAAACCTAACTTCAAGCACCATATCGCGCGCTATATCTGAGCGGTAAACGGTATCCTTTATCTTTAAGCCATAACTGGCCAATGTAGCCGAGGCCGAAATATAGGGAGTTTGTTCAACATTGGGTAAGGTTACGTTAGGGGCCAGGCGGGTAACCATGGTTAAGTAAATAACCCGGTTCTCTTTAACATTTGTTCCGGCATCGGGGTCTTGTTCAACAATAGTTCCCGGTGTGGCATCGGCACGGTAAACCGAATCTATCTGGTAACCAAAGCCCTGGTCTGTTAACAGACGGGTAGCATTATCAACTGATAAACCGGTAAGCTTTGGCACAGGTACGCCCGAGCCATGGTTAGTATAAAAACTCAAGCTAAAAAAGGCTATCAACACAACAGCTATAACCGACCCTACAGCCAACAATATAGTATTACGAAATGATTTAGTTTTTAAATAGGCTACCAGTTTACTCATCTGTACCGCTTGGATTTAATGTAATATTAAGTATCAAACATAGGGATTAATTTCGAAATTCGGATTTTCGATTTCGGATTTTAACGATGCCAGCTAAAACTAAATATCAATTGAATTGCTTATAAATTCGAAATTGAAAATTCGATATCCGACATCAAAATAATATCTTTGAACTTATGATAACCAAAAATATTGCCCTGCTGGCCGGTGGTTTTACCGGCGAATATGAAGTATCTATCAATAGCGCTAAAAACATAGCTGCCTGCCTTGATGCCGAAAAATATAACGTTTATACCATATTAATTAACCGCGACAGCTGGTTTTATGAGCAGGAAAGTGAGCGTATAACGATTGATAAAAACGATTTCAGCCTGGTTATTAATGGCAATAAAATAAAGTTTGATTTTGCTTTTATTACCGTGCACGGCACCCCCGGCGAAGACGGCAAACTACAGGGCTATTTTGACATGTTGGGCATACCATACAATACCTGCGATGCTACCACATCGGCAATTACCATGAATAAATCATATACCAAGGCTATTGTGGCGGGGATACATGGTTTACATACTGCCCGTTCAATACATTTATTTAAGGGCGATATACATGATACTGCCGCGGTAGCGGCCAGGTTAAAATTTCCGATGTTTATTAAACCCAATAACGGCGGCAGCAGCGTGGGCATGAGCAAGGTGCATAACGTTGCCGGTTTACATGACGCTTTTGAGCGGGCCTTTAAAGAAGACCACGAGGTATTGGTAGAAGAATTTATTAAGGGCCGCGAGTTTAGCATAGGCATAGCGCGGCTTGACGGCCATATCAAAGTTTTGCCTGCTACCGAGATCATCAGCAAGAAAGAGTTTTTTGATTACGAAGCCAAATATACCCCCGGTGCATCCGAAGAAATTACACCGGCAGATATACCCGCCGCAAAAAATAAAGAGATAGCCGAAATTGTGACAGAGGTTTACCTGCGCTTAAACTGCCGCGGAATGGTACGCGTTGATTTTATTTTGCTGGAAGGAACCGGCGAGTTTTATTTTATTGAAGTAAATACCACGCCGGGCCAATCGGCAGCAAGCCTCATACCGCAACAGGTGAGGGCCGCCGGTATGGATCTGGGTGAGTTTTATAGTAAGCTTATTGTCTGAACCATGATTCATGGGATTTAAGGATGATCTTGATTGCTCAAGCGTGACAATTAGTACTTATTTTTTTTCAGAAAGGTTTTTGGCTAAAAAATTGTAAAACTCTAACAACTCTTGTTTAGTAAGTTCATTTTCATGAACAGTAAATGCTGATAGATAATTATCACCAATAAATAAAAACAGAATGTCCTTAACTAATTTATAATTACTAAAAGCGCTCCATTTATAATGAAGTTTTCTTTCAAATGTCTCATAGGTAAATAAATCATCTAGTATTGTAATTGTAATTTCATTGTTGTTTTCTGTAGAATTTTCAATCAATTTTTTAGGAATACTTAGATAGGCTTTTCTTGTTTTATAAATATTATAGAATAAATAAACAGATACAAAAATAGAAAATGAATCAAGGCTCACTGCACTATTATCTTTATCATAAATGCCCCAAAGCATAAAAAAAACTCCTGCTATACTAAGAATAATTGCCCACCTATAAGCATTTTTCATTTGCAGATCAAAAATCATTTTATACGATTTAAGTAATTCATCGGTGATTTTTCTTTTGATCTCAATATTCATAAGATATCATTTTAATAAGAAGGTGTTATTGCATTGCTAAGCAAATCAGGTTGCAATTTATTATCGTAATTAATAGACATTAAAATTATGTATAATAGCCTATTGCGTTTTATGAAACTTAAACATACCGGAATTTTATCCCCTTTTGCATTAGCTACTAAATCCTTTAAATAATTTTGGTCATATTGCATGGAAAAGCTTCTCATTTTAAAATAATAGCTAATAGTCGAATCATTTTTTGAAAGCGTTCTTATCGAATCTCCATCTAAGGCTAACAATACATTAGATGTATGTATTGGCTTTGCTAAGTAATAAAAATTAAAATTTGATTCTGTAATTCCCCAATATGTATTCCCTTTACTAATGCTTGTTTTCGTGTGTATTTCATTAATTATTTTGCTTAACGAAATGTCACTATCAAGTTTAATTTTAGTTTCAATTATGCAGTATTTATTATCATCATAATCAAAGTGTGAAATCGGAAATCTCACAGAGCTTAAATCAGTAAAGCTATTCCTGATTTTCTCCCGGCTTTGTAAATTAAATAAATGAGAATACTCAACAGGAATTGTTTGGATTATAGCAGTACGAGTGGACGAAGTATGCTCCCATTCAATTATTCCATTGATGGTGTCAATCATTATTATACCAATCCATAAACCTAATCCTAATAAAACAAATAAACGGACTGTATTGTAGGTGATTTTCATATACATTTAAAAGGCAAAGGCAATTTTTCAATAAATATAAATATCCTCTTTAATAATATGCCTTTTCATGTTAATCCTTAAATCCTACGAATCATGGTTCAGACTAAACTACTTCGCACTCCAAACATTATCTGCTTTATTAACGTCGGGATCATAGCCGGTACCTAATACAATTTTTTGGACACGTTTTTTTGCAGTGAAATTTACCGTATAGGTTTTATTGCCATTTTTCCAGGCGGCAATGCTTTCATGTATAAGTTGCGTGCTGTTATCGCGGTAATATACCGTTACATCAACAGGTATGGGTTTAGCGCCCATATTGGTAACAGTTACCGTATATTGTGTTTTTACGCTGCTTACTTTAGTTATAGCCAGATCTGGTACGCCACGGTCAAAGAACCAGCTTTTCCAGAACCAGTTTAAATTTTGGCCCGAGCCGGTGTTCATGCAGTTAAAAAAATCATAAGGCATGGGGTGTTTACCGTGCCATTGTGCAATATAGTAATGCAAGGCTTTGGTAAACAGTTCATCGCCCAGCATATCTTTAACGTATAAGTACCCCAACGCAGGTTTTGAGTAGGAGTTATTTTGGTATGACGATGTACTGGAGAGTTGTGTGCTCAACGTGGTAATGGGCACATCATCTTCTTTACCGGCATTGTGTTCATAGGTGTCTATAGCATACAGGTCGGTAATTTTAGGGTCTATGATATGGCTTATGGTCCATTCGCCTATGGTGGCCCAGCCTTCGTCCATCCAGCCGTATTTAGTTTCGTTTATACCCATATAAAACGGGAACATGGTATGAAATATCTCGTGGTCGGTTAGTTCGATGTCATCAACCGGCTTGTCATACGGCGCGTCATTTACCATCATAGGGTATTCCATCTGGTCAAGGCCGTCAAATACGGTTTCGTGCGGGTAGGGGTAGGGCCATTTAGGGAACTGGTAGCTCATCGCCTCTACCGTTTTACGGGCGTAGTTGATCACTTCAAAATAACCTTTATGGGCCGGATTAAATACCGCGTCAACCCGTGTGCGCCTGCCCGATTTAGGATCGACCACCAAACTGCTGGCTTTCCATAAATAATGGTTACTTATAGCTAAAGCTATATCGGTAACGCTATCCGCATCAAATTTCCAGGTATTGTTGGCATGGTGGATAGTGATATTACCTTGCTTTACATCACTTTCGGATATTATATCGGTCACTTTATCACTTAACGATGCATCATTGATCAGTTTGGCAAATTTGGGCGTATAAACATCGTCAACATTGGTTAGGTTGCCGGTTGCCCATACCTGGTAATTGCCGGGTACGGTAATTTGCGCATTAAAATGACTGAAATCGTTATAAAACTCTTCGGTGCCACGATAATGGTGCGCGTTCCACCCGTCAATATCATCATAAACAGCAATGCGCGGGAAAAAGTAGGCAATAAAAAATGCCCCGGTATCTACCTGCCCGGTGCGTATATGCGAGCCTTTATTTAAGGTGTAACCGTAAGTGATATCAAAATGTATTTGCTGGCCGTGCAGCAATGGCGGTATCTTTACCGTCATATTGGTGCCTTCAATGGCCCATTGTGCGGCATCCTGATTTTGTTTGTTAATACTCAATTGCTGCACCTGTACGCCATCAGTTACATCGGCGTCTTCAACCACCATATTACGTACCGCGCCTTTTTTATACAGATTGGGGTATAACTTAAAAAATATCTGTGTTAGTGTATCGGGGCTGTTGTTGGTATAGTCAATGGCTACAGTGCCGCCCAGGTTGCGTGTTTTTGGGTCAAAGCTGACTTTAATGGTATAATCGGCCTTGTTTTGCCAGTAATTTTTACCCGGCGCGCCGTTTATGGTACGTGTAGCTTTGGTATAAGTAGCTTGTAAATTTACAGGAACGGGCAGGGTAGTTTGCGCAAAACAGTTAAGACTGCTTAATAATATAGATGCGAAGAGTAATTTTTTAAGATCGGTCATAGGTAGAGTTAATTGGTTGATTAAGTGAATTGTTAATTAAGCTAACCAGGCTGAAAGTTAATAACTTAATCAACAACTCACCTTATCAACCCAATCAACCACCTAATGTTTTATAATGTTATTTCTATCAAATTAATATCCTGCTTAACTGTAGTTGCAATATGGCATTGATAGCCAATATTAATGCTTAACGGGGTTAAATAATAATGATGGCCATTGTATTCAACATCATCTGCAACAACGTCCATATCCTGCAATGGTATATAAAACCCGGTTCCTGATGCTTTTAAAACGGCTTCTTTACGGGTCCAGAACTTGAAAAAGGCTCCGGTTTTATCATCCGGTTTTAAAATATTATACCATTCATTCCTGTTGAAATAAGTGGTATAATCATTAAAATCTATTGGCTGTACCAGTTCTATATCTGCACCTATCTTCCCGTCGGTTGTTCCGCAGCAAACTATCCTATCACCCGAATGGCTGATATTAAAATCAAAATTGGCATTAAAATGAGGGCGGTGGTAGTTGTCCCATTCTATATCCGTTAACGCTAACTGCAAATGAAAGCGTTGCAAAAGTTGCAGCAGCAATAATTTGCCGGTGACTGACAATTGTACATCGCGTATATTCCTTTTTTGAAGGACTTTTTCTTTTAGCGTTTTAGGCAAAGGGGCAATTTTTTGTTCCAGTTCTTCGCTGCTCCAATTATTATTTATCGCTGTATAGCAGCACACTATCATTTATGTAACAATATTAGTTGCGTATTTAACTGTATTAAACTAATATAGGTTTAATTTATCTAAAAATCATACAAACAATGCTTAATATTGGATGTAGTAATCCTGAGCTATATTATAAACCACACCCCCTAAAAGTAACTATACTTATATGAATGAACTGAGTATTATACTCGGAGCTAACCGCCCCGATCTGATAAGGGAGGAAACGCTGGCTACTTTGTTTCAACAATCGGCGCAAGATCATGCCGGTAAAACCGCGCTTATTTTTCATGATGAAACTTTAACCTATACCGAACTTGACCGGTGGAGCGATGCCGTAGCCATATATTTGAACAAAAAGGGGATAGGCCGAAACAGCAAAGTGGGCGTTTGGTGGCAGCGGGGTTTGGAGCTGCACGTAGCTATATTAGGCATCATAAAAGCAGGCGCCACTTATGTACCGGTTGACAGGGAGATCCCGGCCGAGCGTGTGGAAGTGATTATGCAGGAGGTTGGCGCAGCCGGTTGTTTTAGCTTACAGAAACTGAATATTGATTGCGATAGGTTTAAGGTAGTTGCCCGGCCTGATGAGGATACGCCCATAAAGAAAATACCAAAAGGCCCCCAGCCTGATGATTGCGCTTATGTGCTATATACATCAGGCAGTACGGGTAAACCCAAAGGGATACCTATAAGCAATAAGCAAATTTGCCATTTAGTGCGGTCAGAGCAAACCGTTTTAAACATCCGCGAAACGGATAAAGTTTACCAGGGGTTTTCGGTATCGTTTGATATGTGGTGCGAAGAAACCTGGATAAGTTATTTTGCCGGCGCGACCTTATGGGTGGCAGATAATACTACCTCGAAAGCAATTGACGAGTTGGGCGATACCCTGAAAAAAGAAAATATAACCGTATTACATGCCGTGCCAAGCTTACTGGCAGTAATGGAAGATACTATAGCTTCTATACGGCTGGTTAATGCCGGGGGCGAGGCCTGTACGCCGCAGGTATTGGCCAAATGGTCGAAACCGGGTATGCAGTTTTATAATAGTTACGGACCTACAGAAACTACGGTCACTGCCACAATGGGCACTTTAAACCCCGGCGATGCTATTGTGATAGGTCAGCCATTACCCAATTATAATTTAGCGGTTGTAGATGAACACATGAACCTGGTGCCCTTTGGCGAGGCGGGCGAACTGGTGATAACCGGCCCGGGAGTAGCATCGGGCTATGTGAAATTACCGCAACTTACGCATCAGAAGTTTATACCAAAGCCGAAATCGCTGGATGTTTTGCCGGGGAATGTGGTTTACCGCACCGGCGATGCCTGTATTATTAGCAAAGACGGCAGTGTTGACCTGCAAGGGCGCTTTGACGACCAGATAAAGCTTCGCGGTTACCGAATAGAGTTGGGGGAGATAGAAGTTAAGCTGAATCAAATTTCGGGCATTGCATCGGCCGTAGTGGCTGTTAAAAAAGATGGCAACGGGCACGACCAGTTAGTAGGTTATGTAGTAACCGATGGCATGACCGGTATTGACGAAGCTGTATTAAGGGTTGAGCTGGCTAAAAGTTTACCATCATATATGGTGCCGGGCGTTATTGTAACTATTGATACGATGCCCCGTATGCCCAGCGGTAAAATAAACCGGAAAGCATTACCCATTCCCGAAGCTTTTAATATAACCGAGCAGCCACATGCCATTGATATGAACGCGCCGGTTGCTGATAGGATACTGGCCGTATTGCGCGGTATATTCCCCAATAAGGATATCACCCCGTCGATGGATTTTTTTGATGATCTGGGCGGGCACTCTTTATTAGCTGCAGGTTTTGTATCACAACTACGGCGCGATGCCGGCTTGCCCGGCGCTTCGCTCAAAGATGTATATATAAACCGTCCGTTAAGTAATTTAATCGAAGTTTGGGAAAATCAACCACAGGCCAAACAAAAATCGAGACGCGAGTTTAATAAAGTACCGTTGTGGCGCTACCTGGCCTGTGGGGCAGCACAAACAGTTTCGTTATTGCTGGTTTATGGTTTGTTTGCCTTTGAGATATTTATACCCTATTTGGGGTATTATTATATCGACCAGGAAACCGATAATGTAGCTTATTCCATTATTACGTCACTGGTTTTATTCTCTTTGTTGCCACCTATTTTTACAATTGTTTCAATATCCGCTAAATGGCTGGTTATTGGTAAAATTAAAGAGGGCGACTATCCTTTGTGGGGCAGTTATTATTTCAGGTGGTGGTTTGCGCGCACTATCAGGAATTTATTGCCTGCACAGTTTTTAAATGGTACACCACTTTACCCATTATATTTAAGGTTATTGGGGATGAAAATAGCGCCCGATGCGCAGATAAGCGATTTTAACTTTGGCGCCGAAGACCTGATAACTATAGGCAGCGATGTAAGCCTTAGCTCACAAACCAATTTAAATAATGCCTTTGTTGAGGAAGGGGTGCTTAAACTGCGGCGCATTACGCTTGGCGATCATGCTTATATTGGCAGCAGCGCGTCTATATCAGGCGATAGCCATGTTGAGGCATGGGGCGAATTGCAGGACCTAAGCATGTTGCCGCCGGGAAAAACCATTGGCATAGGCGAGGTTTGGAAAGGCAGCCCGGCGCAGTTTAAGGAGAAGAAGGATATTGCAGACCTGCCACAGCCATTAACTGTAACTGCCTTTACACGCCGAAAGTATAAGCTGCTATTTTTATCATGCATGGTTACTTTTCCATTCATTATTTTATTGCCGTTACTGCCCACCATTATCGAAATAAACCGGCTTGATAACGGTGCGCCCGACTATAACTTTAATTATATAGTTAACGTGCCGTTATTGGCTATTATCTATATAGTACTGTTTGCCGCCGAAACTATCCTGCTTACCCGCTGGTTGCAGAAGGGAATAAAACCCGGAAAATATCCCATTTACAGCACGTTTTATGTTCGTAAATGGTATGCCGACCAGTTGATGTCATTAAGCCTTATTGTATTGCACCCTATTTATGCCACAATTTATATCTCCTCTTTTTTCAGGATGTTAGGGGCGAAAATAGGCAAGAGGTCCGAAATATCAACCGCGGGCGGCGTTACGCACCCCTTATTGGAAATTGGCGACGGCGCTTTTATTGCTGATGCGGTTACTTTGGGCGAATCTGATGTGCGGGCGCAGCAGTTGATATTAGATAAAACAAGTATTGATAGCTATAGCTTTGTAGGCAACAGCGCGCTTATACCGCAAGGCTATCATTTAAATGGTAATATGCTTATTGGCGTACTATCAACCCCGCCCGATGCGCAGCAAATGGTGGCTGATGCTTCAAAAGATTGGTTTGGTTCGCCGGCTATCCCGCTGCCGCGCAGGCAGGAAAGCAATGTTTTTCCGCCCGAGTTAACGATAAATCCAAGCCTGTTACGCAAAATTGCCCGTGGTTTTGTAGAGTTTATCCGCATTATACTGCCCGAAAGCGCTATTATTTGCTCATCTATCTTTTTCATTGCTTATGCGCATGATTTGCTGGTCGATGAACCATTGTGGAAGATCGTAGTTTTATTTCCGTTTTACTACCTGTTTTTTATGGGCGTACCTGCTTTTTTAATTACGCTGATATTAAAGTGGGTAGTTGTTGGTAAATACAAAGTGCAGCAAAAGCCCATGTGGAGCTGGAACGTGTGGAAAAGCGAGGCTGTTACCACTACTTATGAAGCATTGGCAATCCCATTTTTCTTGGAATATTTACAAGGCACACCCTGGTTACCGCCAATGATGCGCCTGCTGGGCGTAAAAATCGGCAAACGGGTATGGCTTAACACCACTGATATTACCGAGTTTGATATGGTAACCATTTGCGATGATGCCGCGCTTAATGAAGATTGCGGCCCGCAAACCCACTTGTTTGAAGACCGGGTAATGAAGATAGGCACTGTAAAAATAGGAGCGAGGAGCAGCGTAGGCTCGGGCACTATTATCCTTTACGATAGCGAGCTGGGCGATGATACTAAAATAGAAGCATTATCATTGGTAATGAAAGGCGAACGCTTAGCGCCGGGAACAGATTGGATTGGCAGCCCGGTGAAACCGTTTTAGAGATTAGAGATTAGAGATTAGAGATTAGAGATTAGAGATTAGAGATTAGAGATTAGAGATTAGAGATTAGAGATTAGAGATTAGAGATTAGTTAATTGGGGAAGCAAGTTACTTAACGTTTTATATAAAAGCAAAGTGTTCCAATTGAAGTGGAACACTTTACCGTACTGCAAACTAAAAACTGCAAACTAATCTAAAACCCGTGCTGCGGGCAGGTAACCTTATTGCGGTTGTTAAGCAGCAGGCCAATCACAATTTCGTGTGTGCCGTTACTTACGGTATTTAATGAAGAGGTGGTTATATCATAAGAATACCCCACGTTAAGGAACGAGCTTAGATTAAATCCGGCCAATACGCCAAACGAATCGCCGTGACGGTATGAACCACCAACCCAAAATCTATCCTGGAACGAAACCTTCATATTCAGATCATACGTTATCGGCACAGGCTGTATCTCTTTAACCAAAAAAGAAGGTACCAGCGAAAGGTCATCAGATAAAAACAGTTTCATTCCGCCTGTAGCAAAATAATGAGGCACTGTTTTACTGGCGTCAATGGCCGATTTTGAGGTGGTAAAATAAAGGTTCTCGGGTAATAATTGCTGTACCGAAAGGCCGAAATAAAAGTTTGAACCATATAACCAGGTGCCGGCACCCAAATCAGGGTTCCACTGGCTGTTATTGCCGTTAGAAATAGCAGGGTCAAACGCGGTTTCGAGGGTTATTTGCGATGTATTTAAATTTGTACGTGCAACACCTGCCGAAACACCTACGGATAGGTTTAACCTGTCTGTAAGGCCCAGGTGATAAGCATATGTAGCGTCAATATTAGTTTGTACGATAGGGCCGGCCTGGTCGGTCACTACCATAAAGCCTATGCCATGGTGAGGTTCGGCGGCTTTATAGTCCTGTACGTACGACCGGCTGTACGGGCTATCGCCGCTACCCGCAAAGGATGTAGCATCGCCCTGTATAAAATTTTGTCCTAAAGGGGCATTGATGGTTAAATAACTGGTTACGGGCGCACCCTCCAAACCTGTCCATTGGCTACGATAACCAGCTTTAACATCAGTATAATTCTCTATCCCGCTTACCGCAGGGTTTAAGAGAAAATTATTAAAAACATATTGCGTGTATTGCGGCTTTTGCTGTGCTGTTGCTGCTTCTACTGTTAAAACAAGAATAAATAATAGGTAAAAAGTCCGCTTCATTTAAATAAACACTACCCTACACAATAATTGGTAAACTTTGGTTTTCAAAACAACACATTGTTATCCTTGTTAATACAGAAAACAATAAGAATTTACTAATATAGATTTTTTTCGATACCTGCTTGAGATTAATTTTTTTTATCTGATAATAGTCACATACCCCGAAATAGCTTTACGCCCGCTATTGGGGTTGATAATATAGTAATACGTGCCGTCAGGTAACTTACTCCCCTTATAGGTTCCATTCCACGGTATAGGGTAATTATGCGAAAAATACACCTGCTCGCCGTTTCGGTTAAATATTTCAACGGTTGCGTTGGGGTAGCTGTCCAAATATTGGATATTCCAGGTATCGTTTATGCCATCGCCATTAGGCGTAAACGCGTTAGGCACCACGGGCGATTTTAATACTTTCACCAATACCTGTGTAGTTGCACTGCAATACTTGTCTGAAGTAGCTGTGAGGGTATATAGGATATCATTTGCCGGGTTGGCAATAGGGTTTAATATATTGTCCTGGTTCAACCCGATAGCAGGCGACCATTTGTAGGTCATGGTACCGCTGGTAATGGTGGCTTTGGCGTTTAAATTAACCTGTCCGCCTTCTAATAAAGTTAACTCAGCGCCGGGTACCGAAACTACAGGCGTAGGGTTAACTATAACCTGTAAGGTTTTTGAATAAGTACATCCCGTATTGCTGGCTGTAAACAGGTAATTAATAGTAAATACACCCGTGCCTGCTATTTTAGGGTCAAACAAACCTGTTGATGATACGCCTGTACCGCTAAATATGCCTGTACCTGTAAAACCGTTTTTGTTCTCTGTAATTTGAATGGCATTGTCTGCCTGGCATAAGGTGATATTTGTTGCAGGCGATAAGGTAACAATGGGGTTGGCATTAATGGTAATGGTTTGTTGCAGTACATTTTTACATACCTGCCCCGAATAGGCGATCATCATTACCGCATAGTTTTGTTGTAGTGGCGAGTTGAATAAACCATAATAATAACGGTATTTCTTATCGGTATGCATGGTGGCGGTGGTATATACCACGCTGTCTGTTGGGTGATTGTTATAATCAAAAAACCATACAATACGGGTAATATTGCCAAAGTCAACACTCGACTGGTCATCAAACGTAACGCTATCGGTACTGCATAGGTTATTTTTGTTTTCAACTGTAAAACCGGCAAGTGGCACAGCGCCGTTCACCGTAAAGGGTTGTGATTTTATAGTAGCGCAGCCATATTTTGAGGTGACTGTCAATGTAGCCGTGTAATTGCCTTCTTTGCTGTATTTATGTTTAGGGTTTTGCAGGGCTGACATATTATTTGCAGGGGTGCTGGTGGCATCACCAAAATCCCATAAATAAGTAAATACCGATTGGGTGCCGTCTGCAATGGTACTTTTATCTGTAAACTGCGCGTACGCATCGGCCAGGCATACATTAGGTAGGGTAAAATCAACTTCTGGCAATGGGTGAATGGTTAACACCTGCGCAAAAACATTGCTTACACAGCCCTTGTCAGTTGTAATTGTTAGCTTAACAGTATCTGTACCGGTAGCGGCATACAAGTGTGTAATTGGCTGGTTGCTGGTTTGCGTACTGGTTTGCCCGTCGCCAAAACTCCAGGCCCATTGTATAATGGTACCATCTGTTGAGGTAGAATTATCAGTAAACATTATGCTTTGCCCAGGGCAGTCGGTAGCCGAAGCGGTAAAATTAGCTACGGGCTGGGCGGTAACATGTACGTTTATGGGGCTTGACGTAGCCGAGCAACCAATATTATCGGCAACCGTTAATACAACGTTATAATTACCTGCTGCAGCATAAATATGGGTTGGGTTTTGCACGGTTGAGGTTTGCCCGTCACCGAAATCCCAAAGCCACGTTTTGGCTGTGCTGCCGGATGCTATGGCAGATACATCTTTAAACACTGTTGCATTGCCCGAGCAGGTAATGGCTGATACCGTAAAGGCTGCTACCGGCAGCGTGTTCACAACGCCTGTTACGGCTACATTCTGACTTGTTGCTCCTGGGGAAGTTAACACCACATTACCTGATAAATTACCCGGTGATGCAGCAATTGCCGAGCGTATATAGATCGGGCTATTGCTAACTACGCTATTGGCCTTGGTAAGTATTACACTACCTCCATAACCACCACCGGGGGCAAGTGACAGTTCAAAGCCCCGTGGTGCGGTTGCAGTAATATCCCCGGTTAATGTACTGCCCGATACGGTAAACTGCCCAATATTGGGGCTTACCGAAGCGCTGCCCGCGCAGGCGGCAATATTGCCCGTTACAGCGCCCGTTGTTATGGTTGGGCCCACATTGACAGTAATAGTAAAGGTAAATGGAGCGCTTGTACAGGGGGGGGAGTTTGTAATAAAATTACTACCCATTGCATCAGGGACGGAAAAAGGCATTGCCCCCCCTGTAATTGTGGTTGACACGATATTAGTGGCAGTATTGATCACAGATACAGAGTTTGAACCGGAGTTTACAACATACGCCTCCTTACCATCCGGGGTAAACGAAACACCCTCAGGGGTTTTACCTACCGGTATAAAAGTACTCGATACCAAACTATTGGTTGCAGTATTGATCACTGATACATCGTTAGACTGATTATTTACAACAAAAATCCGACTTCCGTCGGGACTTAAGGCTATGCTAATTGGCGCTAAGCCTACGGGAATAGTAGCAGTAACCGAATAAGAAACCAAATCAATAACTGAAACTGTATTTGTATTACTGTTAACAACAAAAAGTTTACTCCCATCAAGGCTTAATACCATTTCCCTTGGCCCTACATCTACCGGCACCGTTGTTATCACTGTGTTAGTTGTGGCATTTATTACAGTTACATTATTTGATCCTCCGTTTGCTGTGTAAATCCTGCTTCCATCGGGGCTTACCAATATATCAAACGGGTTTTGGCCCACTACTATATTTGTTATCAGTGATTTGGATAAAATATCAATTACCTGTACTATATACTGCGTATTTCCATTGCTGGGAGGACGACCTGTACCTACATATAACAATTTCCCATCCGGGCTTGTTGCTAAACTAATTGAACCAGCTGCCAATACAGGTATAGTATCAATTACTTTATTTGTTGAGCTGCTGATTACAGTGACATACGACCCAATAAAATGTGCCACATAAACCAGGCTACCGTCATGGCTTACTGATATTGCAAAAGGCAAGTTTCGTACCGGGATAGTAGTGACAACTGAGTTGATTGCAGTGTTGATAACGGAGACACTATTTGTGGTTTGATTAATTATGTAAGCAAGCGCATCCTGTGGGGCCGGTGTCACAGTAATTGTAGCCGTTACCGGGCCACTACCTGTATTTATTGCTGTAAATGAGGGGATATTACCTGTACCGCTTGCAGCCAAACCTATACCCGGCGTATTGTTAACCCAGTTAAATACGCAACCGGCACCGGTAAAATTAACAGGCGCGGTAGGCGCGCCGTTACCCACAGTTTGGCTGGTTTGTGCCTGTGCATAAGCCGTCAAACAGAAAAGAATTAGCAGGATACCTATAAAGGGTAAAGATCTTTTCATAGATATTAGTTTATTTACAAGCAACTATATAACCGCAGGCGTTTATACAGTCGGCATACTCATATCATAAAAATAAGAAAAAAAAGCAGGGGATTGCGCAAGATAAGGTTTTTGATGATGATATACTATAAGCAAATAAACCGCTCCCTCTTTGCGCGCAGCGGAGAGAGGGGGCGACCAGCGTAGCGTAGTCGGGGTGAGTAATCGCCGACAATGCAGTGAGGTAAATGCCACTCGGCGAGGACTCACCCGGTCATCGCTAAATCGCTCGACCACCCTCTCTCCGCTGCGCGCAAAGAGGGTAAAATACCTCCCAATATGCCTATTGCTTACCTGATAATGGTCACATGCCCCGAAATAGCTTTACGCCCGCTATTGGGGTTAATGATGTAGTAATAAGTACCCGCCGGCAGGGCGCTGCCTTTGTAAGTACCGTCCCACGGTATAGGGTAGTTATGCGAAAAATATACCCGTTCGCCATACCGGTTAAATATTTCAACGGTAGCGTTGGGGTAGCTGTCCAAATATTGAATGTTCCAGGTATCGTTTATGCCATCGCCATTAGGGGTAAACGTATTAGGCACTGTAGGTTCCTTCAGCACTTTTACCAGTACACTGGCTGTAGCGGTGCAACCGGTACCCGAGGTGGCAGTTAAGGTATAAGTAATATCATTGGTAGGGGTCGCCACCGGGTTTAATACATTGTCGAGGTTCAGCCCTAATGCGGGCGACCATTTATAGGTCATTGTCCCGGTGCTTATAGCTGCTTTGGCATCTAAAGTAACCTGACCGCCAGCCAGCAAAGTTAGCTCGGGGCTTACCGAAACTACCGGCACGGCGTTTACGGTAATATTAACCGAGGTTGAATCGGTACAACCGGTGGCTGTGGCTGTAAAAAAGTATTTAACGGTAAAGCTGCCCGTACCCGATACTTTGGGATCAAATAACCCCGTCGCCGACACTGCGGTGCCGCTATAAACACCGGTGCCCGGTATATTAGTTGTGCCGGTAAATTGAACAGGCTGGTCTAACTGGCATAGTGTTAACGGGCCCGCAGGCGATAAGTTAACAACAGGGTTGGGGTTAATGGTAATATTTTGCTGTACCGGGTTAAAACAGGTTTGGCCCGAATAAGCAAACAACTGTACCAGGTACGATTTTGAGTTTGTTGTACTGTTTAAGCCATAAAAATAGCGATATTTTTTATCGGCAGGCATAGTGGCTGCTGTATATACCACACTATCCGTAGGGTGGTTGTTATAGTCAAAATACCAAACCAATTTAGTAACGTTACCAAAATCAACCGTTGACTGATCGTCGAACGTAATACTATCGGCACTGCATAAAAAGTTTTGATTTTCAACAGCAAAAGCCGCTTTTGGCGTAGCACCATTTACCGTAAACGTTTGCGATTTGGAGGTAACGCAGCCGTATTTAGAGGTAACTGTTAAAGTAACCGTATATGGCCCTTGCTGACTGTATTTATGTTTGGGGTTTTGCAGGGTTGACATATTATTCGCAGCGGTGCTGTTTATATCGCCAAAATTCCATAAATAAGTAAAGGCGGTTTGTGTACTGTCGGCAATGGTGCTTTGGTCTGTAAACTGCGCATAAGCATCATCAAGGCATACATACGGCAATGTGAAATTAACAACGGCCAACGGGTGCAGCGTTAATACTTGCGAATAGGTATTACTTACACAACCTTTATTCGTAATTACGGTTAATTTAACCGTATCAACACCGGTGGTATCATATAAATGTGTAAACGGCTGGCTGGTGGTAAGCGTATCCCTTTTTCCATCGCCATAACTCCATATCCATTGTTTAATGGTACCGTCTGATGAAGTGGATTTATCCGTAAGCGTAACATTCTGATTGGCGCAATCGAGCGTTGAGGCCGCAAAATTAGCAACCGGCAGGCTTGATATATGTATGGTTACCGGGTTTGAAACATCGGGACAACCGTTATTATCAGTAGCTGTTAATACCACGTTATAATTACCTGCTGTGGTATATAAATGTGCCGGGTTTTGCAGGGTTGATGTTTTGCCGTCGCCAAAATCCCACAACCACTTCTTTTCATAATTGCCCAGGGCTACTGTAGTGGTGTCCTTAAACCGGGTACTATCGCCCAAACAAGTATTTGCAGGCGCGGTAAAACCCGTAGTAGGCGGGTTGGTAATAGTAAAATCAAATTCAACGTTATCCGTCGAGCCGCATTCATTAGCCACCGGGTTTAAAACGCTGGCCACAACTGTGTGGCTTCCGGCGGTATAACTAACCAGTTTAGGATAAGCATAAGTATAAAGTGTTTGGTTGCCCTTAACAGTTTGTGATTGTACTACCGGGCTACTATCAACGTACGGTACTGTACCGTCATTAAAATTCCAGCTGATATTGGTGGTTTGGTATGGAACGGTTAATTGAAGATCGTAATTTACGCCGGCGCATCCGCCTGTTTGGGTGGTATCACTAACCGGGTTTAAAAACTTAACATATTCGTTCAAATCCTGCAGATTGGTGCCCGCCGCATAACCGTACGACTCGGCATTACCAAAACCATAAGCTATCGCATTAAATGCGGCTGAAGCCTTGATAGTATGTGTCCCGGAGGTAACTGTCCCTCCTTTACCCGTGTTTTGCGGCCCCGATGTTACCGGTATCTGCGCATAAGAATACGCAGTATCATTAGTTACCGGTTTAAATGATGTATAAGGGTTACCGTCTAAAGTAAATGACGAAACGGCTGCCGTTGGTATTACCACATTGATATAACTCTGCAAAATAAGGTAATAACCTGTGGAATATAGCGTAACATGATCAAGCCCCTGTTCGATCGGGCTTAAGTAAATCATTTCCGGATCGCCTATGTCGCCCTTTGCGGTTAAGGCGCAATTTAGTTCCTCCCCCTGTGTTGGCGTATATTGAACAACCTGGATAGGCTGATCGGAAGTGATAACGTTACTTGTGGTTGATGTAAACTCATAATACAGGTTGTTTGTAAATTGACTGGCTGTAAGCAGTGTGCCATTTAGCATAACATTTGCAGTTGGCGTACTTAATACAATTCGGTAAATATCATATTGCCTGCTTAACAGCGGGGCTGTAATATAATTTTTTCCCCATGCAGATGTTGGATAAACCTGCTGAAACAAGTTGTCAGAGGTATTTAGCGACGGGCTACACCCTATCTGAATTTTATTACTGCCCGAAAATACCGCTATACGTTTGCACACACCGGTAGTGGTACTAACGGATTGTATCTTTGTACCTGTAAGATCCGTATTAGCTAAACCCTGGTACACCTGGCCTTTATTAAGCGTAATTTGAAAAGTGCTACCGGCAGCCTGTCCGCTTACTAAGTTCACAGAAGGTGTTATAGATACGGTCGTGCTATCTTCAGTTGCAATAACATCAAAGATGGAATATTTCGGATTGGCATTTGAATTCTGAGTGTAATTAAGAGAAAAATAAGATTTACCCATCGCATTCACCGGGAATAACAACGTAGCCCCTGAAACTGCCGATGCATAAATATGTGCATAAACCGCAATTGGGTTAGCCGATGTGATATGAATACCTTTGGTTGAAACACCAGAAGCGCTTAAGAATGCGCTACCGGGTATAGTCACAAAAGTTACAGCATTAGCGGTAACTGTAAAGGCTTGTGAAAAAGAATTGTCGGCAAGGGTAACATTGCCGGTAGTGGATATATCAGATGTGATATACAGTATCATATTACTACCCGGGGGCGGATCAATATGATTCATATAACAGGTCCAAAACTCAGTACCTTTGTTTGTGGTTCCTTGCGCATACGTACTGCACACACCTACCAGCAATAATAGCGGTACAAATACAATATTAAATATTGTCTTCACCTATAGCATTTTAATTTGGGGTACTATTTTTTTTGATTTTTAAAAAATCACATTCGCAATATACAAGGTTTAGCCAAAAATGGTTCAAAAAAATTAAATTCGTGATTTGCCCAGGTTTTCCAATTCTAAATGGGCCAATTGTAGCTTACGGCCTAATTCTTTATTTTCTTTTCGCAGATGATAGATCTCCAGCGCGTTTTCAATATACATTTTTAGCTCATCATTTTGCCATGGCTTAACCAGGTATTTATATACCTGCCCGCGGTTTATGGCATCCATAACGGCGTTGATGTCTGAAAAACCGGTCAATAAAATCCGTATTGTATCCGGGTACACCGGTATTATTGATTCTAAAAACTCAATGCCGGTCATTACCGGCATCCGCTGGTCGGTTATAATAACACCAATTTCCTGGGTATCTAAAATTTTGCGGCCCTCTTTTGCCGAACTGGCGGTATAAATCTCAAAATCACGCCTGAAAGCTGCTTTAAAACTATTTAGGTTATTGATCTCATCGTCAACATACAACACGCCTAATTCCATAATTCGGTTATTATTTTTAAATATAAATTTTTAAGACCTTTAAATTCTTTAAAAGTTTAATTTTCTGTGCATTTTTATGACGAAAATATTCGCTCTTTAAAAGCTATTGTGTAAAAATGAAAAAAATATTGATAATCTTATACCTGGTTGTACAAAATAGCTTAGTTTTTGCCAATTCGGTTGATACCGTAAAAATCGCCCGGTGGGGCTCCCAGTTTTTAACTAACCAATACTTTCTTGAACTGGAAGACCCCAACCATACCCTTACCATAAATGATGTGGTTCATAACAATAGCTTTCACAGCGTTACCTCAACGCTTCCCTTTTTAAAATACTCAAAATCGGTTACCTGGTTAAAATTTGCATTAAAAAACAACACCGACAAGTTATACATACCCATAACAATTGGAAGAAGCATTATTGATGAATTTGATCTTTACTATGAAGAACCCCAAAGTAATCGTCTTATACACTTGTCATCGATCGATCCGCAGTTCAATTTAAATTTTTCGGCTCAAACAATCACCTTTATTAATGTGCCTCTTTTACCCGGTTCATCTAAAACGGTATTTATAAGGGTGAAAAGTAATGTATCGGCAATTGTACCGGTTGAAATTCACAGCGCCGATCAGTTTGTAGAAGAAATTGATATTGGCAACATCACTAATGGCGCTGTAATGGGCATATTTTTTATAATGGCGCTGTATAATTTAATGCTTTTTATTGTTGTAAATGATCGCAGTTACCTGTATTATGTTTTTTACATTGTTTCGTTGGGTATTTCGCAAGCGTTGATATTAGGTTATGGCAATACCATGTTTTTAAATGATAGAACCATCTTAAACAGCTATATTTTCCCTATTTCCAGGGTGTTTTTTGGTTATTCGATATTATTATTTGTAGGGGAGTTTTTGCAGTTAAAAGAAAACCTAAAAAAGTACCATAACCTGTACTTGCTATTATATGTAATGTACACATTGCCCCTAATTGCTGTACTCTTACATCTTCCCTCAATTGCTTACCTTTTAACCACCATAAGCGCATTCATTATTTCAATAACCTTGCTGTTTATTGGCTTCTATCTGTATATTAAGGGGTATAAGCCTGCCAAGTTTTTCATGGTTGGCTGGGGTTTGTCATTGTTGGCCATTTTGTTATCAGTGGCGCGCAGTAAAGGTTTTATACCTTATAGCCATGTAACGGCCAATATTGCTATTTATGCCGCTATAATTGAATTGATATTATTTTCGGTAGCATTGGCCGATAAAATCAACTTTTACAGGCACCAAAAAGACGAATCGCAGTTTGCGTCTCTTAAAATAGCTAAAGAAAATGAACGTTTGATCACCGAGCAAAACATCTTTTTAGAAAACAAGGTAAAAGAGCGTACGCAGGAGTTAATTGAAACCAATCAAAACCTGTCGGTAACTATCGAAAATTTAAAATCGGCACAGTTTCACCTCATCGAAACCGAAAAAATGGCTTCGCTTGGGCAGCTTACCGCCGGTGTAGCGCATGAGATCAATAACCCCATAAATTTTGTAAGCGCCAATATTGCTCCATTAAGGCTTGATTTTAATGAATTATTCTCGCTGCTTAATAAATATGATGAAGCGGTAACTAATCCGGGCAAGCCCGAATTATTAGATCTGGCCCTCAAATACAAGCAAAAAATTGACCCTGATTTTGTAAGGAACGAGATAAGGAGCTTACTTGATGGTATTGAAGACGGGGCAAACCGCACATCTGAAATTGTGCAAAGCTTGCGCACTTTTAGCAGGATGGATGAATTGGTGCTAAAACCTGCCAACATAAATACAGCGATATTAAATACGCTTATACTTTTAAGAAGCTCTATTCCATATTATATTGAGGTAAAGCCGGTATTGGATAAGCTGGAGCCTTTAAATTGCTACTCGGGTAAAATTAACCAGGTATTGGTGAACCTGATCAACAACAGTATTCAAGCTATTAAAGCTAAAGAGCATCACCAGGCCGAAAGTATTGTAATTGCTACCCGCGACGAGAACGATCATATTATTATTGAAATAACTGATACAGGTATTGGTATGACCAACGAAACGAGGCAACGCATATTTGAGCCGTTTTTTACTACCAAAGATGTTGGCGATGGCACAGGCCTTGGGTTATCTATCGTATTTGGCATTATTGAAAAACACCAGGGTACAATTGATGTACAATCAACACCCGGCGAAGGTTCGACCTTTACCGTAACGTTACCCAAAGACTTGAAATAACAGGTTAAAAAAACTTATCGGGATTAGGCACCAGGTTTAAAAATGATTCGAAGTTTTCGGCATAACTGGAGTGGTTAAGTTCATAATAAAACGCACCCTTTCGCGATGACAGTTTATCCTTTTCGGCTAATTTTACCAATAGCCCGGTTGATAATAGTTTACGGCTAAAATTTCGGTCGTCAAATTTAGTTTGATATACCCCTTCGTAAAGTGCCTGCAATTGCGGTATAGTGAATTTTTGCGGCAGCAACTGAAATAGTATAGGGTGCAGAGCTGCTTTGTAACGCAATTGCCGTTTTGCCAGCTTAACCATTTCGTCGTGGTCAAATATCAGTTTGGGCATTTCGGTTAACAGTATCCATTCGGCATGGTAAGTATCACTTAGCTGGTTTTCATATTTATGAATATCTATCAACGCAAAATAAGCAATGGATAATGTTCTTTCAACCGGGTCACGGTCCGGCTTGCCAAAAACCTGGAATTGTTCCATATAAACATTTTTGAGCCCTGTACATTCTTCCAATACGCGTACTGCAGCATCATCCGGGCTTTCATCGGGCCCAATAAAACCACCCATCAAACTCCAGTGGTCTTTTTCAGGCGCAAAGCCGCGGTGTATGAGCAATAATTTTATATTGAGCCCGTCAAATCCAAATATTATACAATCAATTGCAGCCAGTACCCGTGTTTGATTTTTATATTTCTGCATAAACTATTTATCAATACTTTTAGTTGCGTAAATTTCGCAACGACTAAATTGCTTAAATATTTTCGGATTATTAAATCTATATTAACCAAACCCTATTAATGGCTATGACCTTTAACCATGAAGACGAATACCTATTAGCAGATGAACGTGTATCGCTAAGGCCATTACAGGCAAATGATGATGCATTTCTTTTGCCTTTTGCATTACATGAGCCCGATACCTGGAAGTATTCGCAGATAAGCGCCGCAGGCAAACAAGGCATGGCTGATTATATTAACAGCGCGCTTACAGCTAAAGCAACCGGCAAAGAATACCCGTTTATTGTATATGATAAACAAACCAAAACCTACGCAGGCAGCACCCGGTTTTATGATATTCAACTGCAAAATCAAACCTTGCAATTAGGCTATACCTGGTATGGCGAAAAATTTAGGGGCACCGGCCTAAACAAGCATTGCAAGTTTTTACTCTTAAAATTTGCGTTTGAGGGTCTTGATATGAAGCGTGTTGAATTTAGGGCCGATGCCCGGAACAGCCGCAGCATAGCAGCCATGAAAAGCATTGGTTGTATAGCCGAAGGTATTATAAGAAGCACTATGCCTTTGCCAGATGGTACCCGCCGCGACTCGATCATATTAAGTATTTTAAAAAGCGAGTGGGAAAATGGCGTGAAGGACAAGTTGTATAGGCAACTTAAATAATGAGAACCAAGAATCAAGTGGGCTAGGTAGATTATGTGAGCGTGAGACAATAATAAGCTCTTTTTTCTTGATTCTTGACTCTTTGTTTATTGATACTGTTTACAAATAGCAACTAAGTACAAAAACTACGTCCGTAAGGTTATCTTTGCCGAAAATTAAAATTTATGGCATCAACTAAACTTACTATTAATAATAACGGATCGGTAAAAATAGAGGGCGACTTTGAAATTGTGGATATGCAGGGCAACAACTACGGCTTGCAGGGACGTACAGTTGTTTCTATTTGCCGTTGTGGTCATTCGGCCAATAAACCTTTTTGCGATGGATCGCACAAAGGTAATTTTGAGCATAACGCTGAAGCGTTTGATTTGCCCCCGCGTAAGGTTTAACTCAGATCGAGAGTCAAGAGCCAAGAACCAAGAGTCAACTCGATTCCGGTAGGTTGCGTCAGTATGGGACAATAATAAGCTCCTATTGCCTTTTTTATCTTGATTCTTGGCTCTTATCTCTTGGTTCTCATTTATACTAATACTTAAACACTTTTCCCCCAACCATTACTTCCTGCGTTTTTTCATCAAAGGTTGCACGTAAACCGGTATGAGCGGCTGCAGTGGTCATAATGTTGGCAATTGAGTGGCTGTAGCCCGCCTCAACAGGCGCGTTAGGCTGTTTGCGGCTGCGTATGCATTCCATCCAGTTACGTACGTGGTTGGATGTTAACGTATCGCCGCCGGTATCTGCCGTTACCACCACTTTTTCGGAAGAGGCCAGGCTCATTTCGGGCAGTAAAAAAGGTTTCAAATCCATAGCGGCGGCCATCTTATCAGTTAATCCGCCCCTTGAGGTAACTTTATTGGTATTTAAGTTTAGTTCACCACCGTTTGAGTAATAAATTTCGGCAGGGTTTTCGGTGCCGTTATCCATGCGCGATTGGAATGAAACCTGGAAACCTGTTGACGGGTCATCAGCAGGGCCATAATCAAACGCGGCTGTTATGGTGTCCCAATTACGCCGGCCATCTTTCCACATATAAATACCGCCGTTGGCAACCGCGCTACGCGGATGTTTAAGCCCGCTAAACCAATGTACGGTATCTATCTGGTGGCTCATCCATTGCCCGGGCAACCCCGATGAATAAGGCCAGAATAAACGATACTCTAAATATTTTCGGGGATCAAATGCTTCATAGGGGCGGTTTAGTAAAAATCTTTTCCAATCGGTATCCTCTTCCCTTAGTTGTGCCACCAATGCCGGCCTGCGCCAGCGCCCAGGCTGGTTCACATTCCAGGTAAGCTCAACCATTTTGATGTCGCCAAATTTGCCCGATTTTATAAAATCATTGGCGGCATGGTAGTTGGTGCCGCTTCTTCGTTGCGATCCTATTTGCACTATCCTGTCTGAAGCTTTAATAACCCTTAAAGCCTCGCGGTTATCTTCCATAGTTTCGGCAAACGGCTTTTCGCAATACACATCGCAACCCGCTTTTACCGCTTCAATAGCATGATGCGAATGCTGAAAATCGGCAGTGCTTACAAATACAGCGTCAACCAGTTTCTTATC
The DNA here is from genome assembly GCA_013288465.1 of Bacteroidota bacterium. The sequence continues at coordinate 41,446 of JABDBT010000005.1, forward strand.
AT
>JABDBT010000006.1 GCA_013288465.1 Bacteroidota bacterium
CCGGCGAAGCAAGATCATCTGTTTATTATCAAAACATGGCAACTTCATTGGCTAAACTCCACGCCGTACAGGTTGGCAGTACAGCGCCTGATTTTACTTTACTGAAAAGAGATAGCTCAAAACTCACTTTGTCGTCCCTAAGAGGCAAATATATCATGATAGATTTTTGGGCAAGTTGGTGTCATCCATGCAGGCAGGCTATTCCACATTGGAAGGATGTTTATCAAAAATATCATGATAAAGGCTTTGACATTCTCAGCGTTTCTGATGATAGCAAATGGAAAGACTGGATTGGGGCGATGGACGTTGAAAAAATGCCGTGGGCACAGGTTTGTGACGAATTCCCGATAAAATTAATGCCGGCAAAAGTGGGCAGTTTATATATGACAACCTTTATACCCTTTTATGTGCTGCTTGACAAAGAAGGAAAAATTTTAGTTTACTCGGGCGATGAAGCTAAAATTGATGAGAAACTGACAGAAATATTTGGAAAATAATGATTGCTTAAAATTATGAAAACAATAAAAATATTTTGCACAATAATAGTGCTGCCCCTCTTACAGCATGCATTTGCACAAACTGCAAACGGCAATAAGGCATTTACAATTAAAGGTACGCTAACAGGCACACATGTTGATTCGGTAACGCTTTATTATGAAGGCGATGGCGGACAATATATGCATGAAACAAACCCTGTTTTGAATAATGAATTTACGCTTACCGGCAATATACCCCATCCGGTTAGCGCCCGCGTTATGTTTAAAAAAACCGGGGAGGTTATACCGCGAAACCTGCAGGAAGGCAGGATGCGCGAGTTTTATATCGAACCAACTGCTATGACAATTGCCGGCGATGCGGTGGATGTAAAAACATTAAGCTTAACAGGTTCAAAAACCGATATTGAATATCAAGAATTAAACGGTAAGGTTGCACCTATCCGCGAGGAAATGAAGCCCATTGAGGTAGCATTTATGAATGAGAAGGACCATGAAAAAGCAGCTGCCATACACGATCAGTTTGAGCCATACAATGACCGGATAAAAAAAGTAACCTATCAGTTCTTTACTGTTCATCCTAATTCGTACGTAACGTTGGATATGATGAAGTACTTTGTTTCGCGCATGAGCCTTGATTCGATAAAGCGCGTTTATAATGCATTTAATGATCAGTTAAAGGCCACCACAGATGCACAGGAGCTTGTAAAGCGTATGGAAAAAATAGAAGCAGGTTTGCCGGGTGCAATTGCACCACTGTTTACAAAAACGGATATTAACGGTAAACCGCTGTCATTAGCTGATTTTAAAGGCAAATATGTAATGCTTGATTTTTGGGCAAGTTGGTGTGTGCCATGCCGCAAAAGCAATCCGCACATGATCGAACTTTATAATAAGTATAAAAGCAAAGGTTTTGATGTTATTGGAATTGCCGATGATGACGTGAAAGTAGCCGCTTGGAACGCTGCCGTTGCCCAGGACAAGGTAGGGATATGGCATAACGTGTTACGCGGACTTAAAATAGATATGATAAGGAACCATATACCAAACCCCGATGACCTGGACCAGCAATACGGAATAGCCTCCATACCCACAAAAATATTAATAGGCCCCGACGGAAAAATATTAGGCCGTTACGGCGATACTTACGGCGGCACCGAAGAAGATATGGATAAGTTGCTTGTCGAAATATTTAAGTTTTAATCAAAAGAGAAATGAAAAAAATAATCCTAAATATATTGATGCTTTGCTGTGGTTTAACAGCCTTAGCCCAGGGGAAACAGGCTGAAAAAATTATTTTTAAAGGCAGTACTGACACCGTTTATAACGGAAAAGTTATCATGATGTATAACAGGCCGCTTGGTGTGCTCGATTCTGCAAAAGTTGTAAATGGAAGTTTTGCATTTACCGTGCCCTATAAGGAACCATCCCGCTATATGTTTTACAGTAAATATGAAGCAAAAAAGAAAGGCGGGTATGCACCTTACGGGATACTTATTGCTAATCCCGGAACGGTTATTATGAAGACCGATATGGAAACAATAGCAAACTCGGTTATTGAAAATGCACCGGAAAATGAATTGTTAACGAACTTTACTAAGGGAGGTGCGCCCGCCAGGCAACAAATAACTGATAACCTAAATGAGAAATTTGGCGCGGATGTTATGAAAAACCTGACACAAAAAGACCCCAAATATCCGGAGGTTGTTAAATATTATGATGAACTTAATACTGCGAATAATGTAAAGGAAACAGCAAGACTGGAGCATTTTATAAAAAGTAACCCGGATTCATACACCGCAATTTATTTACTCAACAGCATGTTTTCGAACATGCAGATGGAAAAAGCGCAATCACTTTATAACCTGGCAGCGTCGAAGTACAAAAATACCAGCTATGGTAAAAGTATCCTGCAAAGAATAGAAGCAAGTAAAACCACGGCAATTGGCAAAATAGCTCCTGATTTTGAACAAGCGGACACCTTAGGCAAAATGGTTAAGCTCTCCGGCTTTAGAGGCCAGTATGTATTACTTGATTTTTGGGCAAGCTGGTGCGGCCCTTGCAGGGAGGAAAACCCAAATGTTGTTAAGGCATATCAAAAATTTCATAATAAGGGCTTCACCGTACTGGGCGTCTCCCTTGATCAGCCCGGGAAAAAAGAAGCGTGGCTCAAAGCTATTCATCATGACAAGCTTACCTGGACACAGGTTTCGGACCTGCAGTTTTGGGATAACGCAGTTGCTAAACTATATGGCATACAAGCTATCCCTCAAAACTTCTTACTGGATAAGGAAGGTAAGATCATTGCTGTAAACGTAAAAGGGGATGATCTCACCAATAAACTGGCAGAATTAATGGGTAAATGATCTCAATACTTTCAAAGCGCGGCTAATTCGCTGACAATATTTGATGTAGCGTACGCCGCAGAGCGGTACAGTAAAGGTGTAACCTAAATTCAAAAAGATCATGCAGTTAAAAAGACTTTTTTATAAAGCCGGGCTATGCATTTGCCTTTTTTTACCGCTTTACCTGGCTTCGTGTACGGCAAAACATGGCATTGGTGAGCCTTTAAATGTAAAGGTCAATGCAACCAACCCGGCAGATACAATATGGTATATGGAAGTTAAACTAATACCTACTTATGCTTCTTATACCCTGCCATTTAACGCTTTAGGCATTATACAACCTGATGATCTGCAAAATGACATTGATTTGGGTAACGTAAAAACGCTGGTGCTCCGTTATCGTTTTGCAGATGAGCTACAATTACAAGAGATCAAAAACCGGCTGTTGGCTACCGGCAGGGTGGCGGATATCAGGATAACGACAAGCAACAATTAGGCAGGAAGGCCCGCCAGGTTTAACCCCGGATGCATTTTTTTAAAAATACTCTTCGTTCTTTATAAACATACTTTTAATTAATGGTCAGTTAGTTAATTACTTAGAAAGCGCATCCTGTAAGAGCAGGTGCGCTTTCTTTTATCGTAAAATATCAAAATGACATCAAACCTATTTTGCGCCATCCTGGTGGCTATCTCCTTTTTACTGCTTTACTATGATAAAAAAAAATGATTGATGCAAATAGGTGAATTCACAGCAGTTTTACGGCGCATGAGGTAGTTTAAGGCATCATGAGGCAGTTTTAACTGCGGTTATAGCAGTTAAATGCCGCTTGGGGATATATTAGCGTAAACCTGTAACAGGATTATTGAGTGTTCCAACCGTTCCAGGTGTACCAGGTGTTCCATTTCACTGTTGGAACACTTTGAACAAAAGGGGCTGTACCAAATAAATGGCCAGCCCCTTTTTTACATTAACAATATTACCTTGTTTAGAAACCGCTATCATCAAGCGCGAAGGTATTTTTACTTGTTTTCCATTTACCTTTTGTAAAATCAGGGAATTCCTGTGGTTTACTACCCTCGGCAACTGATTTGGTTGACAATGGCCCAATTACACTCATGGTAACCGAGTCATAAACATCAATGGGTGTTTGTTTCTTCTCTTTTACTGCTTTTATAAAGGCATTAAATACAAACCAATCCATACCGCCATGCCCGGCGCCTGCTGCATAGCTTTCATATTTTTTCCAAAGCGGATGGTCATATTTATCAAACCATTCCTTGGCAGGGTCCCACGAATCATCATTCTTTGATTTATGGTCGATATAAATAGATTGGTTAACATCCATCCAGATACCCTTTGTACCGTCGATCCTGAAACCTAACGAGTATGGGCGGGGCAAGTGCACATCATGTGTAAGCAATACAGTTTCGCCATTGGCACAGTTGATCATGGTTTGGGTAATATCACCGTTTTTATAGTTGATCTTAGCATTAGGGTTGCCCGGCGCCAGTTCTTCAACATAGGCGGCCAACCCACGCGCTTTTGAGCTTACCGATACCAGGCTGGTGAATCGGTTACCGTGGTTAATATCAATATAATGCATACATGGCCCGGCACCGTGCGTAGGGTACAGGTCGCCATCGCGGTCAATATTAAACTGGGTGCGCCATTGTGCTTCGCTTAATGCCTTGGGGCCAAACTCCACACCGCCTCCATAATAATGTTTACCATCATTAAACAATACATTGCGCAGGTTATGCTGGTAACCACCTTCAACATGCACCAGTTCGCCAAACAGGCCCTGCTTAACCATGTTAAGGGCAGCCATTACATCGCGGCGGTAACATACATTCTCCAGCGTCATATAGGGCATGCCTGTTTTTTCGGAAGTGTTTACAATATCCCAGTGTTCCTGCACGGTTAAGCCGGCAATTACCTCGCAGCCAACATATTTACCCGCTTTCATGGCATCAATTGATTGTGAATGATGAAACTGCCATGGCGTAGCTATAATTACGGCGTCAATGTCCTTACGGTCCAGCAACCCTTTATAAGCGTCGATACCGCCGGTATATTCTTTTGCTGCCGGACGGCCTTTTTTGGCCATATACTCGCGGCAAATTTTTAATGAACTTTCCTGGGTATCACAAATGGCTACAATTTCCACATCATCGCGCAGGCAACCTTCAGATATATGGCTCATTCCACGGGCGCCCACGCCTATGTAGCCTAACCTTACTTTTCCATTGGTGCCTGCAAATAAACTGCCCGATGGTAAAATAGCGAAGCCTGCCGCGGCAATAGCTCCTGTTTGTAAAAACTCTCTTCTTTTCATTTATAATTTAGTGTGTTTAGTTTAACTTTTAACGACCGAGCTATTTGCGTTGTCTTTGTGCCCGGAAACAGCATAGTAAAATATATAGATATAACAAGGCAGCATGCTGCATAAAAATGCTGAATGCGTAGATATTGACCGTGCTAAAAATGCATATACCTGTGGCAATACTGCCCCTCCGGCTATACCCATCACCAGCAGTGCAGAACCAAATTTCGTGTATTTGCCTAACCCTTTAATAGCAAGCGGGAATATAGAAGGCCACATCAATGAGTTGGCAAGCCCTAATAAAGCTATGAACATTACGCTTATATAACCGTTTGTTAAATAAGCCGCAATCGTAAACATAATACCAACAATGGCCGCATACATTAATGCTTTTTCCTGTTTGATGTATTTTGGTATGGTTATAATTCCAATGATATAGCCTACTACCATTGATACAAGTGTGTATGAAGTAAATATTTTGGTTTTGTCTAAGCTCATCCCTAGCGATTTACCGTAGGTGCCGATAACATCTCCCGCCATTACTTCAACCCCAACGTAAAGAAACAGGCATAATACACCGAGGTTAAGGTTTTTATAGCTAAATATACTTGCCCGCGGCGCAACTACTGCCCCATCATCATCTACATGGTCTTTATCTGTATTTATTTCGGGCAGTGAAGAGTATTTTATTAGTAACGCTAATGCAACCAATACGACAGCAATAATTGCGTACGGTAGCACTACGCGCATGGCAAGGTCATGCAGCAAACTTTCTTTTTGTACGCTATCTGTAATATTTTTCAGCTTATTTTCAATGCCTTGTGCCCCATTTAATACTAACGCGCCTAATATCAGCGGACTAAGCGCTCCGGCCACTTTATTGCATATACCCATAATGCTAATACGCTGGGCGGCACTTTCAATTGGCCCAACAATAGTTATGTAGGGGTTTGAAGCCGTTTGCAGTAACGACAGCCCCATCCCCTGCACAAATAACCCGATAAGAAATAAAGGAAAGGTGCGCGTATTAGCTGCCGGTATAAAAATTACCGCGCCAAGAGCCATTACGAAAAGGCCCAATGACATCCCGTTTTTAAAGCCTGTTTTTTTGAGTATGTATGACGATGGTATTGACAAAAAGAAGTAAGCCATGTAAAATGCAAAAGTTACCAGCAATGCCTGCGAGGTATTAAGTTCGCAGGCCAATTGAAGAAAGGGGATCAATGTGCCGTTAAGCCAGGTAACAAAGCCGAAAACGAAAAATAAAGCGCCAATAATGTAAATAGGGCTTAACCCTTTTTTTACTGAGTTTGGCGTTGGAGTTAATGTGGTTGTCATATAGTTTGTTTAGTGTTGTGCAATTTAAAACTTCCAGCGCACAAATGCTTCCATTGCCTCATATTCTGCTAATCCCAGTTTATCATAGCACCTTGCTGTTTCCCGGTTGCGGTCTTCGGCACGTACCCAAAACTCACGGGCATCATCGCCAGGGAAAACAGGTATATCTTTTTGCGACTGGTGTTTGAAAATTGCCTGGCGCTTACGCATTACTTCATTTGGCGATAGCGGTACGGCCATTTCTATTTCATAAGTTTCAAACTCATGCCATGCACCGCGGTACATCCACAGCCAGCAATCTTTTGCCCACGCCTCGGTTTGGCGCAGCCTGTTCATAGCCTGGATAATAATATCAAAACAAATTTTATGCGTACCATGCGGATCGGCAAAATCACCTGCCGCAAATATCTGATGAGGTTTTACGCTATTGAGCAAGGCCATGGTTTGCACAATATCGTCTTCATAACTGGTAACTTTCTGAAACTTAGAACGATCATAGAACGGCAGGTCCATAAAGTGTATATGCTGATCCTGTACACCGGCAAACCGTGCACCGGCAACTGCCTCACCCTTACGTATCAACCCTTTTATGTTACGCATTTCTTCTGTTTCGGTTTGATTAGGCTGCTTGGTTGCCACAAAGGTGCGCATACGCTGGTAAGCCTTTTCAAGCAAATCAACATTGCCCTGTTGCGATTTCATAAAATCGATGGCGAACTCGGTAAACCGCAGCATATCATCATCCCAAACGGCGGTATTGCCCGATGTTTGATAGGCCACATGCACCTCATGCCCCTGGTCGGCCAGGCGTATAAACGTACCGCCCATTGATATAACGTCATCATCAGGGTGCGGCGAAAATATCATAACGCGTTTATGCGACGGCTGCGCCCTTTCAGGGCGTTGGCTATCGTCAGCATCGGGTTTACCGCCGGGCCAGCCGGTTATGGTATGTTGTACCTGGTTAAATATATCGATATTGATGTTGTAAACCGGCCCCTTTTCGGTAACCAGTTGCGCCATCCCGTTTGTGTTATAATCTTCTTCTGTTAGCTTTAAAACTGGCTTATCTAATTTATAGGCCAGCCAGATTACCGCTTTTTTAATAAGAGCGGCTGTCCACACACAATCTTCAACCAGCCATGGCGTATCAAAGCGCGTAAGTTGCGAAGCCGCGCCTGTATCCAATAAAAACTCAACATTATTACATAGTTGTAAGTAAGTGGCTGGTACGTCCGACGATATTTCGCCTTCAATAGCCTTTTTTACTATAGCGGCTTTTTTTGTATCCCAGGCTAATAAATAGATATGGCGTGCTTTAAAAATAGTGCCAATACCCATGGTAATAGCCTTGGTAGGCACGTTTTCTTTACCCCCAAAATCGCGCGAAGCATCGCGGCGGGTAAGGTCGTTTAACGTAACCAGCCGTGTACCTGAGTTGGGTGCCGATCCCGGCTCATTAAAACCAATATGCCCTGTTCGGCCAATACCTAATATTTGTATATCCAGTCCGCCAAAATCATTGATCTTTTTTTCATAGTTAAGGCAAAACTCATCTATTGCAGTTTCGGCGAGGGTGCCATCGGGGATATGAATATTTTTGCGGTCGATATCAATATGGTTAAACAACTGCTCGTTCATGAAAGTAACATAGCTTTGAGCAGCGTTGGGCTTCATGGGGTAGTATTCATCCAAGTTAAAGGTAACCACATTTTTAAAGCTCAACCCCTCCTCTTTATGCAACCTTATCAATTCCTGGTAAAGTTTAACAGGTGTTACACCGGTTGCCAGGCCCAATACGGCCTGTAAGCCCTCCTGTTGTTTTTGTTTAATTATTGAAGCTATAGCTGCAGCCAATGTTTTTGACGCGGCAGTTTTATCAGCGTATATACTGACAGGTACTTTTTCAAAACGTGTTTTCTCTAATAAATTTAAACGGGCCATTTAAGATAATATCTGGTTTTTTTGATGACCGAAAATTAGACATACTGAACTTAAAAACCGGCGCGGGGGGCACCAAAACTTAGCGCAAACGTTTGATAACGTTAATTATGGGCACCATAAATTGCAGCAGGTATAATTAAATACCCGCTGTAATACATTTAATGATTAAACTATTTTTCCGTTTAGGCCACAACCCTGCCCATAAAAGGGTCGCTATAGCTTGATTGGCCTGTTTCTACACGTCCTGCGTACCTTCGTTCTAAAAAATTGTTACCCACTATTTTTACACTAAAGTCATACCATGAATGGCTTTTTTGAAGATCAAGTACCAAAGTAGTCTTAGCAAAAGCAGGTACTGTTTTTTTATGATCATTGGCGCGATAGGCATGGTCGGTTATTTCAACAGCCTGCGGTTTGTTGCTTTGGTTGGTTATTGTTACCTGTACATTGCCCGTTAGTTTTTTACTTTGGGTAAGGCCCCGTTGGTAATCAAAATCAATATGGACAGCTGGGTCTTTGGCATTACCCTTAAACTCGCGGAAAAATCCATTTGGCCCGTACACCCGCAAATGATAATTTTTATCCTCAAATTCAGTAACCGGCCAGGCATCAATTATACTATCGCCTGCCGTTAAGCCATAAGCCCAGGTGCGTACATTTTCAAAAACCGCCTGCCCATTTTCTTTTTGATGCAGGTAACTGCCGGGCGCATAAACATTAAATGGCGTGCCCAAAGCTTTATCGCCAAATATTTTATTTCCGGCTGCGAATTTTATTTCAAATGCGGTTTTATCTGCATTAAGCTTGCCATCTACATATAATTCATAAGGTAAGGCACATGACGGGCGTATGCCACTTTCCTGCCGGGGCATATAAGGCGAGGCCGCAGGGTCACGGTTTACCAGGTCTATTTCTGCTTTGGTAAGCAGTTTATAGTCATCAGGCAGTTTTTTGAACTGCGCTTTATGTATGCTTTCTACAAAAGCGTCCTTTTTTACAAATTCGGGCTTTGCAATAACTTCGCCATGATAGGGCCTGAACGCCGAAGTAAGGTTACCGCATACGGTGCGCCGCCAATCAGTTATATTATGTTCAACAACTTTTTTATTAGTTTTCTTAGATAAAAAATGCTCTAAAAACTGCAAGGTTGAAGTATGATCAAAAACCTCCGAATTAACCCAGCCGCCTTTGCTCCACGGCGAAGCAATCACCATTGGTACCCGGTAGCCCAGGCCTATGGAACTTTCGCGATCATATTTTATCGGGAAACTTTTTCGAGCCTGCTCCTGCTCTAAAGTGACAAATTCAGTACGGGTATCTATGCCTTTTGAAACTTTGCCGGTGCCATCTTTATGCGAGTGAGGCGCCACAAAAGGGGGCACATGGTCAAAATAGCCGTCATTTTCATCATACGTCAAAATAAAAATGGTCTTTTTCCAAACCTCCGGATTTTGCGTCAGTATATCTATCACTTCTGATACATACCATGCACCATACCAGGCCGCGCTGGGGTGATCACTAAAATTTTCGGGAGCGGTAAGCCATGAAACTGTTGGCAGGTGGCCATTTTTCACATCTTCCCTAAACTGGTGCAGCACATCGCCTTTGGGAACCTGCATTTCACGCTGCGTACCATTATCGTCATACTTTAAAGTGGTGAGCTGATGGTAATTCGGGTCATTAATATTGGTATTGAAGGCTTTTAAATGGATGCTCTTTTCGCGGTCGGACAGTTTTTCAAACTGGCCGGAATTGTACGTATCTTTTTCTTTTTGAATATTTTTGAGAGACCGCTGCATATCCTTCAATTGCTTTTTAAAATGATCGATATGCGCATCACCGGTTGGCAGGCTATCAATCTTCTTTTGCAACTCTTCTATCCTACCCGGCAACTCGGCAGACTTTTTATTAATAGTTTGCAAGTGCCTTTCGAGCAAATGAATATTGTACTGTTCAAAAAACTCCAACGGGTTATCCTGGAAATTTGACAGCCACGGGTCTTCCTCGCCCTCAAAACCCACGTCAATACTCATTTCATTTTGGTAGCATTTCCACGCAATACCATGATCTTCCAAACGTTCGGGAAAAGTGGCCCATTTTAAGGTGCCATAATCCATATCATCATTCCACACATTAGCCTTTGAGCTCTCGTTTTGCTCTTCGCGTATGGTGCCCGACCAGAAATACAGCCTATTTGGATTAGTGCCGGTTAATGCCGAACAGAAATTTTGGTCGCATACGGTAAAAGCATCGGCCAGGGCATAATAAAAGGGAATATCTTCGCGATTATGATAGCCCAGGGTTAAGGGCATGTGGCGATATGCTTTATCGCCGTTCTTTTTTTCATTAAGCCACTGGTCAAATTTACCATCATTACGGGCGTTTACCTGGTTTGACCACGAATGCGGCAGCGAGCTCATCCAGGTAGCTTTTGTATTTTTTATATCCAGGTGGAAAGGAGCATAAGTTTCGCCTTCGGTATTTGATTGCAGCCATACCTTATTTTTGTTTGGCAGATCAATAGCCCGCGGGTCATTAAAGCCACGCACCCCTTTTAACGTACCAAAGCAATGGTCGAACGAGCGATTTTCCTGCATCAGTATCACAATATGCTCGGCATCCATATAGGTACTACCCTCGGGGGCATTAATAGCCATGGCCTGTTGAATAGACATAGGTATTACATTGGCAAGCCCCGAAGTGCCTGCAAGCAATGCTGCTTTTTTTAGAAAATCCCTGCGCGAATCGCTCATCTAGTATCTTTATAGTAGAGTCAGGAAACAAGAGCCAGGAATCAAGATAAAAACGAATTTATTATTGTCCGATGCTTCGGTAATCAGCCTAAATTCTTTCTTTTTTATGGATTTCTCCGCTGTCTCGCTATTTTCCTGGTTCTTGGCTCTTGATTCTTGGTTCTTTATCTGAATATTTTACTTAAGTGTAGTAACGCCACTTACTGTTTGGGCTTGCGTTTGATGAAAATCAAAAACAATGATCTCATTTCTACCTTTTTTAAGCCATGATGCAGGGCAATATAAATGTTGCTGCGGCCCGGTATTCCAATACCTGCCCAGGTTATGGCCGTTTATATACACCACGCCTTTGCTGTATGCACTCATATCAAAATAGGTATCACCTGTTTTGCCGAGGCTAAAGTTTCCTTTAAAAAACAATCCTTTAGTGTTATCGCTAACTGCCGGTACAGGTTTAAGCGCGCCGATAAATTTTTCATCCAAAGGCAAGGGATATGTTTTCCAATCCATAAGCGTCATACCATTTAGTGTAACGCGGTCGGTAATACCTTTTCTGTCAATTATATATTGCGCAAAATTGATATGGCCCATACCCTCAACTAAGATATCTAATATTGGGTCGTGCGATGTGCTTTCGGGAAGCTTAATACTATGTTTTCCGCCATCACGATACATGGTATCAATAAATTTGCCATCTAAAAATATAAGGGCATAGTCATGCAGATCAGTGATGGTAAGGGTGCCTTTTTTATGGCCTATCAGTTTAGTGCGGTAGAGCATTAAGCCCTGGTTTTGCCCATAATGCTCAAATGGTTCGGGCTGTGCCGATTGGAATGGCTTTGGCAATTGTTGCCATATACTTGTGAAAGGCTTTAACGTAATTGGAGCAATAGTAATAGCTTCAATTGGCTGCGACACTTCCGGTATTTTATATTTAACATACTTACTTATCAGGTTGCGCAGCATAAAATATTTTGGCGTTGGCCTGCCTTGCTCGTTAATTGGCGCGTCATAATCATAGCTGGTAACATCGGGCTGAAATTGATTTGGCCCTCCCGAGTTCGCCCCGGCTGTAAAACCAAAGTTGGTGCCGCCATGTATCACATATAAATTAAATGACCGGTGATGATCAAGCAAATAAGTAATATCCGTTTTTAAACCGGGGGTATCTGTTACGGCCCATTTTTCTTTCCAATGGGTTAACCAACCCGGGTAAGTTTCGCTGCTGAAAGCGGGCACATTTGAATTTTGTTCTTTTGCGCGCAGGTAATCGCCATCGCCTGTACCACTGTCGAGGCCAATAGCCGCTCCATCAATATTTCCGGCTTCCAGCATATAAGCTGTGGCGCCATCGGCAGTATAAAATGGCACATTGATGCCATTTTTAACCCATAGTTTTCTTAATGTTTCCAAATAGGTTTTATCGTTGCCGTAGCTGCCATACTCATTTTCAATTTGCGCCATTAAAATAGGGCCGCCATTGGTGCAAAGCAATGGTCGTACTTCGGCGGATAAATGCGTAACATAACGGCTTACTGCCTGCATATAGCGGGGGGCCATACAACGTACTTTAATATCGGGGTTTTTTAAAAGCCAGGTTGGCAAGCCGCCAAAGTCCCATTCGGCACAAACATACGGTCCGGGTCTTAACAATACCCACATCCCTTCTTCTTTACATATCCTGATAAACTCGGCTATATCATGATTGCCGGTTTTAAAATCAAATATCCCCGGAGTGGTTTCATGATAGTTCCAAAAAATGTAGGCAGCTATGGTATTGCAGCCCATGGCTTTAGTCATACGGATACGCTGGCGCCAGTATTCCCTGGGGATACGCGCCGGGTGCATTTCGCCGCTAATGATCTGGAATGGCTTACCATCCAATAAAAAATCATTTTTGCTGAGGCTAAAAATATGTTTTTGCTGCCCGAAGCAAACTACGGCTAACAGCAGGATAAATAATGACAAGAGACTTTTTTTCATAAAATTGGTTTTATAATAAATTACAAGTTAGGTAAACTATAGGTATTTTGGCAACAGGCCGAATTCAAAAATGGTTTTGCTTTCAAAAATTTCGCCTTTTGGAAGTATTGTACCCGGAAAATGCGGGTGATTTGGTGCGTCGGGGTAATTTTGTGTTTCCAGGCAGAACCCATCCCGGGGTTGATAGCTTTTGTTATCCTTCCCCGGCACTGATGCTTCTAAAAAGTTCCCCGTATATAAATGTACAGCGGGTTCGGTAGTATATACCGTTAATACCCGGCCGCTTTTATTTTCAATTACCTTCGCGGCCAACTTCAATTCATCAGACCGATGCGGTTTCAATACCCACGAGTGATCATACCCGGCGCCCAAATTTAATTGGCCGTTATCTATACCTATATCTCTGCCAATAGTTTTAGATTGTCTGAAATCAAACGGCGTGCAGCCAACATCAGCTAATTGCCCGGTAGGGACTATCTTATCATTTACCGGTAAATAATGTTCCGCGTTTATCATAAGGTCATGATCCAGTATTGAACCATTATTTTGGCCGCCCAGGTTAAAATAAACATGCTGCGTTAAATTTATTGGGGTGCTTTGATCTGTTTCGGCCCAAAAATCAACTATTATTTCGTCGCTGTCGGTTAATGTATATCTAATTTTAACCTGCAAGTTTCCGGGGAAGCCTTCTTCTCCATCAGGGCTAAGTAAGCTAAACACTACGCCTTTTCCCTCTTTTTTTTGAAACGGAACAGCGTGCCATGCTTTTTTATTAAACCCTTCTTTTCCACCATGATGATGAAACCCGTTACCATTTAAGGTTAACTGGTAGGTTTTTCCTTCTATTTCAACCTCGCCGCCAGCAATACGGTTGGCATAGCGCCCAACAACTGTACCTATATAAAAGGGGTCATCGGCATAGGCACTTGCGGTATCGTAACCCAGCACAACATCTTCAAAAACTTTATTTTTCCCTTTCACAAAAACCGACTGGATAGCCGCCCCGATATTTGAAAAGGAAGCCTTCGTGCCGTTTTTATTGGTGAAGGTATATAGGTAAACCTTCTGATCGTTAATTATCCCCCACTCGTTTATTTCAATACCGTGTGCCATCTTTGTAAAATTCAGTTGAAAACGGGGCTGTATCAACGGTTAATATTGACACCCCTTTGAATTAATGGTGGAAAATAGGTGGTTAAAACCGGTTTTCATTTACGCGGGTAGATGAAAAATCAGCGCAAACGTTTGATATTTAAAACAGTCGCGTTAATGTTACCAAATTATTCGCTTGTCATCAACTGCCGAAATTGAACCTTTAGTGGATATAGTTTTAGCCGATAATTACCCAGGGCTATAATTTACGAGGTAATTTCACAATCTTTGCCAAAATATAGATATTTAAATGAGTTTATTAGTTATTGGTACCGTGGCATTTGATGCCATTGAAACGCCCTTTGGCAAAACAGATAAAATTGTAGGCGGCGCGGCTACTTATGCAAGTTTGGCGGCAGCTTATTTTTATGAAAAAGTTAAAATTGTAGCTGTTGTTGGTGACGATTTTCCGCAGAGCGAAATAGAAGATTTTGGCAATCATCATATCAATACCGAAGGTTTACAGGTTAAAAAGGGCGAAAAATCATTCTTTTGGAGCGGTAAGTATCATAACGACATGAACAGCCGCGATACTTTAATAACCGAATTAAACGTATTAGCCGATTTTGACCCAATCATCCCCGAAAGCTACCAGGATTGCGAATACCTGATGCTGGGCAACTTAACCCCGCAAATACAACGTACGGTTATTGAACGGTTAAAGAACCGCCCAAAACTAATTGTGATGGATACCATGAACTTTTGGATGGACATTGCACTGGATGACCTCCTGGAAACCATAAAACTGATCGACGTACTAACTATCAATGATGCCGAAGCACGCCAGCTATCGGGCGAATACTCGTTAGTGAAAGCTGCCCGTAAAATATTAACCATGGGCCCTAAATATCTTATCATTAAAAAAGGTGAGCATGGCGCGTTACTATTTCATGAAGACAAGATATTTGCCGCCCCCGCCCTGCCGTTAGCCGAAGTATTTGACCCAACTGGCGCGGGCGATACCTTTGCAGGCGGTTTTATTGGCTATATGGCCAAAGTTGGTACTGTAAATTTCAACAATATGAAGAACGCCATTATTTATGGCTCGGCCCTGGCTTCGTTCTGTGTAGAGAAATTTGGTACCGAAAAGATCAAAAACCTCACTAAAAAAGAAATTGCTACACGTTTACAGGAATTTGTGAATTTGGCGGCGTTTGAGATAAAATAATTACTGATTGCGAAATGTTGAGTGTGGAAGTTTTAAGAAGTCGGAATGCGAAATGCCAAATGCGGAAGTATTTTCATTCCGACTTCAACATTTCGCAATCCGCATTTTAAACAAGCTTTCCAATCGGGTCAAAGTTTTGAAAAACCCATTCATCGTGTGGGGCATCACCTAATTCATGAGTAAGGTCCTGGCCTGCCCAATGTTCATAGTGTTTACCGTTGCGCCATAACCGGCTGCGGGTTACATCATATATCACCCCTTTGTAGGCTATCCATACTTCGGGCTTGTCCTGCCCGTTACGCAGTGCAAGTTGTGATTTGGTATAAACAGGCAGGTTGTCGCTCATTTCGCTAATTGCTTTTTGTTTCTAAAATATTCAAAAAAGGCAACATTCATCAGCATTAATGCCATACAATAAAAATGATCGCCAAAAGGTATGGTGCCTACTCTCCTATCCATGATCTCGGCATCGTTATAAATAACAACCGGCAAAGCGGTTAGTATCCCATTTACGATATAAAAGGGGACTAAAACTACAACGAATGCGCGGTAAAAACGACCCAGCCACGCTGATTTAAAAACATATTGCATTAAAACCAGTAATAAAAGCAACAGGCTAAAAGTTACCAGGGTATATAGTTTGTAATAGTCAACAATTAATATGCATATCGAAAGCGCGATCAACAGGTCTGATATGATAAGGGTTGCCCTGTTATTGAACTCCCATTTAACATAGTAATTTAAACAGGCGTAAATAAACAGGCAAGCAAACGGGACGGTTAAAAAGAACAGGATCTCCTCAACGGGCAGCCCGAAAAAGGTTAGCCCAATGATGTAATCACTATTAAACCACCATACACCTTTAACAGTAAACAACATGTCCCAGCCCAAAAAAACCAACCCGGTTATGGCGATGCCTGGCCAAATGTATTTCCAGCTTTTATAAAATTGCACACGTTTATCAAACGATAATGCAACAGGAAAAAACAAGGTTAAAAAATTGATAAGCAGGTACGTGTATTTCAAATTTTATGGTGGTTAAATCATTTTTAGTTTTTGGGTAAGTAATGCTTTGCCATATATGGCCCGTTTTTGCAAATCAGAAACCCTTACCCTTTTTTGTAAAAGTACGGAGGCAGGCGTATGCTTTATCTTTTTAAATAACCGCAGATAATATTTATAAGCAATGTAAACGCCTGATTTCGCAGCAACCGGTAATAATTTTACCCCTCTAAGCGCTTCATCAAAATCAGCTTGAATATCGGTTTCAATATGCTGCTTATCTTGCTCAGTAAAGTTTTCAAGATCAATGCCGGGGAAATATACGCGGCCCCGGTCCTCATTGTCGGCTTTCATATCCCGCAAAAAATTAACCTTTTGAAAAGCTGCACCCAGGCTACAGGCCATTGGCGACAATGAGTTATATAATTGCGCGTCATTTTCGCAAAACACGCGCAGGCACATTAACCCTATCGCCTCTGCCGAACCATGAATATAAGCTTTATACTCATCTAATGTATAAGTTTTCTTATCCAGGTCCATTTTCATCGACTCTAAAAAAGCCGCTATTAAATCCGGCTCAATTCCGTATTGATTTACAGCTCGTTGAAAAGAATGCAACACCGGGTTAAGGCTTATTTTTTGATCGATGGCTTTAAAGGTTTCCAGCTTAAAGTCATTAATAAGTTGTGCTTTATCGCGGTCATGAAAGGTATCCACTATTTCGTCGGCATACCTAACAAAGCCATATATGGCATAAACGGGGTATCTTAAACGTTTATGAAAAGCCTTAATGCCGCTGCTGAAAGATGTACTGTATTTTTCCGTTATCAGTTTACTGCATTCAAAACAGGTTTTATCATACAGGGTCATATCTACAACTACCATGGGGCCTCAAAAATACAAATACCAACTGATTGTTATAACGCCTCAAAAACAATTTGCTTACTTTGAGCCGATTTAGTTTAATGGACAGCAATAAACACATCCTAATAATTGGCAGTGGCTTTGCCGGGTTATCGGCAGCCTGCGTGCTGGCAAAGCAAGGATTTAAAGTCACTGTGCTCGAAAAGAACAATCAGCCCGGCGGCAGGGCGCGGCTATGGGAACAGGACGGCTTTAAATTTGATATGGGCCCAAGCTGGTATTGGATGCCCGATGTATTTGAAAACTTTTTTGCCTTGTTCGGTAAAAAACCCGCTGACTATTATGAACTAAAGCGATTAGACCCCGGCTATCGCATTTACTACGGTAAAGATGATAGTATAGACGTACCGGCCAATATGCCCGATCTGGAGGCCCTATTTGAAAGTATTGAGCCGGGCAGCAGCCTGGCGTTAAGAAAATTTTTAGCCCAGGCGGCCTATAAATACAAGGTAAGCATGGCCGATTACGTTTTCAGGCCCTCGCATTCCATTACCGAATTCATTGACCTTAACCTTATCAAAAAAAGCTGGAACATGCAATTGCTCACCAGTATGAGCAGGCATGTGCGTCAATATTTTAAGCACCCCAAACTGGTAAAACTGCTCGAATTCCCGGTGTTGTTTTTAGGGGCTACCCCGCAAGATACCCCGGCTATGTACAGCCTCATGAACTATGCCGACCTGGTTTTGGGCACCTGGTACCCTACCGGTGGCATGAACGAAATTGTTAAGGCTATGGTAAAATTAGCCGGAGAATTAAAAGTGGACATCAGGCTGAATACCGAAGTAACAAAAATCGAAGTAAAGAACAAACAGGTAAGCCTTATCAAAACTAACTGCGGCCATTTTACAGCTGATTTTGTAATTGCGGGTGCCGATTATGAACACGTAGATCAGCATTTACTGGATGAACCGCACCGCAATTACAGCAAAAAATACTGGGATAGCCGGACGTTATCGCCATCAAGCCTGATATTTTATATTGGCATTAATAAAAAGGTTAAAGGTATTGAACACCATAACCTGTTTTTTGATGAGGATTTTGAGCAACATGCGCATGATATTTACACCGACCCTAAATGGCCGGTTAAGCCACTATTTTATGTTGCCTGCACCTCAAAAACGGATGATAGCGTAGCGCCCGAAAACGGGGAGAACCTTTTCTTTTTAATGCCCGTTGCGCCCGGTTTAGAAGACAACGATACCCTGCGCGAACAATATTTTAATTTACTGATAACCCGATTTGAAAAAATAACCGGCGAAAACATCAGCGACTCCATAGTGGTTAAAAGAAGTTACGCCCTGAATGATTTTAAAGCCGATTATCATTCCTTTAAAGGCAATGCCTACGGGTTGGCTAACACATTGGCACAAACCGCCTTTTTTAAACCTGCCATGCGGGCTAAACACGTTAAGAACTTACTATATACAGGCCAGTTAACTGTGCCCGGGCCGGGTGTGCCACCCGCATTAATTTCGGGGCAGATAGCGGCTAAAGAGGCGATAAAATATTTTGGTAAATGATTTATCTAAAGGCGCAAAAAACCCGCTCTTTTAGAAGCGGGTTTTTCTATAATATATGTTGAGGTAATTTACGGACTTAGTTTTCGGCGTAAACCGGCTTTTTAACACCAGTATCATACGCTTTAAGGCCCTTCTTTAATAGTTTACGGGCAACGTGTATGCGGGTTTTTACGGTACCGATTGGTATAATTAAATGATCGGCAATTTCATGATATTTATGGCCTTCAAAATACATGGTGAAGGGTACATAATAATCAGCAGGCAGCCTGTCTAAGGCTCTTTTTATATCATCCATCACAAATTTTGTTTCACCCTGATTTTTGGTAGAACTATAAACCAAATTAGGTGATGAAATTTCATCAGACTTTGTTACAAATGTGCTCATCTTAACAAAACGACGGTAATTATTGATGAAGGTATTTTTCATGATAGTATATAACCATCCTTTTAAATTAGTGCCTTCTTTAAACTTATTGTAATAAGTTATGGCTTTCAACATTGTATCCTGAACAAGGTCGTTAGCATCGTCTCCGTCATGCGTAAAATGTAAGGCGTATGACCTTAATGAACTTGCTTGACGTAATACCAGGGTGTTAAACTCAATCTTTGTCATAGTGTTAATGTTTTGTATCGGTTTTTAGACAAACTTGATACCACGATAACAATACCTCATGAATTAGCACATGACTTAATGATGATAAACCGTTGCTTTTATAAAACGTGTATTATATACACACTAAATACAGTTAAGTACCTAATAAACAATTGATTAAATAAGACAAAGAACTAACTATTTAAACAGATAAACCCGGCTTATTAATAAATTTTAGTTAAAAAATTTAATTAATAATATTTACTTCGCGTTGTAGGGTAACGCCAAATTTAGTGTACACACTGTCTATGATTTGCGACGAAAAAGTGTACACTTCTTCGCCCGTTGCACCGCCGTGGTTCACCAGCACCAGTGCCTGGTTCTTCCAGGTGCCGGTATTTCCAACCACTTTTCCTTTCCAGCCGCATTGCTCAATCAGCCAGCCTGCCGCCAGTTTGATGAGGCCCTCGCCTGCCGGGTAGTTTACTATCTCCGGGAATTTTGCCTGCACCGGGTAAAACTCATCAACAGTAATAACCGGGTTTTTAAAGAAACTGCCCGCATTGCCAATGGTTGATGGATCGGGTAATTTAGATACCCTGATATGCGATACCACCTGCGATACCTCTTTTATAGTAGGGTTCACAATATGCCGGTTGGCCAGCTCCTGCTCAATAGCGCCATATTTTAAATTGATCTTCGGGATAAGCGACAAATGAAACTTTACCGACACAATAATATACTGCCCCAACAACTCTGTTTTAAAAACACTTTCGCGGTAACCAAAACGGCAATCGTCTTTGCTAAATGTTTTAAAAGTACCGGTGGCAATTTCAAAAACCCGGCAGCTGCCAAACACGTCTTTCAACTCAACGCCATAAGCACCTATGTTTTGTATGGGCGATGCCCCTACCGAGCCCGGTATCAAGCTCAGGTTTTCAAGCCCGGCATAACCACGGGCGACGCAAAAGTTCACCAGGTCGTTCCATACCTCACCGGCGCCGGCTTCCACAAAAACATCTTCATGCTGGATGCGGTGTTCAAATCCGCGGATGTTCATGCGGATAACCAGCCCTTCAAAATCTTTGATCAACAATAAATTACTACCACCGCCTAAAACAAGCCTTGGTTCCTGTTTCCATTTCGGGTCCATAAAAAGCTCAACCAGTTCGTCTTCGTGGTTTAGCTCAACAAAATATTTAGCGTTGGCCTCAACGCCAAAGGTGTTAAAGTTTTTAAGCGAAACGTTTTGTTGAATTTGCAGCATGTGGTTTTATCTCGGGTGCCAATTTCGGAATTAATTTTATAATAATTGGGTTTATGGTACCAGGGCAGATGTATTAAAATAATTTGACTGTTTACCCTCTTTGTCTGCCCATTGGCGGAGAGAGAGGGTGGCCGATCCGCCAATGGGCGGAGATGACCGGGTGAGTCCTAATGAAGCGACATTACCGCCAATGCATTTCGGCGATTACTCACCCCGACTACGCTACGCTGGTCGGCCCTATTCATGGTATCAGGCAATTTGCATTTTTCAAAATTTCCGGAAAACCCCGTTTTTATTTTTTTTTACTATTTTTTGCTAAAAAACAACAGAAAAATCACCGGGAAAGCCCTACAGAATTGCACCTTACTATTAAATATACAAAAAAAATCCGGCATCTCAAAATAACGGGGTCACTTAGCTGGTTATAGCTAAAAAGCTACCTATAAAGCGGTTAAATCAAAGTGGCGCACCTCTAAAATAACTAACTAAGTGCCCAACCCTGCGTTGCATTTTAGAGGTTTAAAACACCGTTTTATTACTGCCTCATGCTGCCTAAGGTTCACTTAAAACTGCGTTATACAGCTATAACCACACTTTTTAAGCCTATTTAAACGCCTCATGCAGCTATTAATTCTTAAACTGGCAAATGGGGCGGAAAACACATACGGTCATCTGTTTTCCATTACCAAAACTGGTCGGGAAAGGGCACGGGTTGCCCTGGCTATTGCCTCTTCGGGTATCCACGCCAGCTTGCTATTGCGGCCTACCTCCCTGTTGCCTTCTAACCCAACTATTAAGAAATCCTTAATAGTTGCCGCGGCATCCAGTTGAACCTGTAAGAAATCTTTACAAGTTGCGCGCGTGGCCTTTGTTGTGTGTTATCGTCAACAAACCGCGCGGCTGTTCTGAAGAAACATATAAAAGCATTGGCCCCGTGCCATTCCTGCCCCTGGACGGGGCAGGGTGGGGTTTCTAAACCCCGCTAAGTTATCAGCAGTTGAGAAGCCGCAGCTGTACCCGATGCGGCTCTCGCGCCAGACCGGCGGGATTAGGATAAATCAAACTACAGATAATTTTTATCCTTATTTACCCGATTAATAATTGGCACTACTTCTCTCATTTTAGTCCATTCAAAGTTTGGATTTTTTATAGACATGTAAGCTTCATAATGAACAAAAAAGTAATCTTTAAACGCCGTATGATTAAATAAATGATCCAGGTATTCCGTATGCTTTTTAATCATTAACATTTCCAAATAAGATTGTATTACTTTAATCATTTCAGGCCATAACGAAGATTTTAATATATATTGTTGGTCACATTTAGCCGCTTCAATAAAACGATTGTTCCACACATATACGACTGATATAATATTGAATCCCATTGCCACCCTCAAGAATTCGCTAATTGTGGCACCGGATGTTATTAACTCTTGTTGCCTGTCATTTAGGAAAGATTCACCAATTAAAGCGTAGCTCAAAGCTAATTGTCTATCTTTTCCCGCAACAATTAAATCCCAGCACTGTTTTAAAACATCATTGTCATTATTTTCCATATCTCATAAAGCAATCTCGGTTTTATTAATTTTATGCTTTCTAAATCAAGGTTGCATTAAAACGCATTAAACATATTACCCATAGCTTGTTTCAGCGTATATTTTTTTGTAGTATCCAACGCGCGTTCCAGACAAATAAATTTTATATCAGTGTGTGTTTTAAAATAGCTTACGGTTTCATTGTCAAGGACGTAATCAAAGCAGATCAACGCTTCTTTTTCGCCATCAGTAGCTTTAAATATATCGTTCTTTATAAACTGCTCCTGCTTTTCAACTTTATAATTTAAGTTAAAACCTTGCTTTAATAGTACTTCCGTAATTAATTCTTCGCGGTTAAAGGCAGTTACTAATTGCGCTTCTTTTTCGGCTATATATTTTTTAAATAACTCAATATTTTCTTCATCGGTTTTCTCTACATCGGGCGCAAACTCCACCCGCGGGAAATTTGATTTTACCAGTTTAAAAACCTTAAAACCTAAGCCGGTTAGCACATCCTTTTTATGCCCATTGGTAAACAGATCAGGGGCTTGCTTCTTCTTTTCTTCTATTATTTTTTCAATAACGCGTTTATTGCGTTCAATAGTTATATCGCTTATTTTTTTGTAGCCGGATTTAAATGCTTCGCTATTAATATCTATTGATTCAGGTATTTGAACCAAAATATAATTACAGTTACTCTCATTTTCCTTGTTATATTCCATTAGCGCATGCCCCATTGAACCTGAGCCACTAAAAAAGTCAAGAACTATATCATTGTCTTCAATAGATAATTCAAGCATTCTTTTAAGCAATCTTGTTGGTTTGGGTGTATCAAATGGAATTTCTTCAAAAAGGTCGCGAATTTCTTTAGCCGCTTCCTGATTGTCGCCCACATCTGTACGCAACCATAAAGTTGAAGGCGTTATGCCTTGTTTTACCTCAGATAAAAATCTTTTTATAGATGGCACATTGTCCTGATTTGGACCAAACCATATCCTGTTATCTTCAACTAATTTTTCAAATCTTTCTTTGGAAGTACGCCAACATCTGCCTTTTGGTGGATTGACAATTCGACCCGACGGTGTAGTAATCGAATATACATAAGACTCACTATACGTTTTTACCAAAAAATCACCGGATTTCCAATCTCCCCTCGAATCATTGTCTGGGTTTGAATAGCGTTTGTTTTGCTCATCGCTTCTGTCTAATAAATTGATTTCCCATCCAATATCTCCATTATTCTTCTTGTTTTTTGCATAACAAATTATATGGTCATGCATTTCGGAAAAATATTTGGCATCGTTTTGAGGACTGTACTTTTTTTGCCATATTATGTTTGCCACAAAATTTTCCTCACCAAATACTTCATCACAAAGTTTTCTTAGGTGATGAACTTCATTATCGTCGATTGAAATAAAAATTACACCATCAATTTTTAGAAGTTGCCTTGCAATAAGCAACCGGCTAAACATCATATCAAGCCAGTTACTATGAAAGCGACCATTGGTGTCTGTATTTGTATCTATTTTTACACCATTTTCGGTAACGCCTGTGTTTTCCCAATAAGGTTTTTTGTCTTCATTATAATTATCATTATAAACAAAATCGCCCCCGGTATTATACGGTGGGTCTATATAAATACACTTTATCTTTTCGCGGTAGCTATTACTTAACAGCTTTAAAACTTCCAGGTTCTCGCCTTCAATAATTAAATTCTCGCTCTCGGTTGGGTTAACACTTCGTTTTTTGTCAAACAGTAAGGTAGCGTTGCTGGGGGTAAACGCGTTGCGTTTGGCCGCACTTTTACCAAACCACCTAAACTCGTAACGTTCGGTTTCGGTTACGCTTTGCGGGTCAATAACCTTTTTTAGTTCATCAATATTTAACTGTCCTTCATTGGTAAATAAGTCCGGGAAAAGCTCTTTTAACTTTTCCAGCCGTTCCCTGTTCCAATCCGGGCTTAAAGGCATATGATCGTTTATATTTTCCATTAATTAGCTGCTTGCTAAAGCATTTATAGTTTTATCGGCTTCAGTCTTAAAAGTCGGGAAATCATTTACCGGTGCTTTGTATTGTGCCTCAATGCCCAAAGCCGTAAAGTGTTTTAAGGCACATTGTATTTTAAAACGCTCGCTTTCGGTAAGCGCTTTCCTGTCATTAATATTACCGGTTCCCTTGGTTTCTATCACAAAATAGTATTCGCTTTCCTTGCCGTCTTTTAGCGCCTTGCGTTTCATCACAATGCCAAAATCAGGCTCATACCAACCCTCGTTATTATATACATTGGGTACAGGTATGCGGTAGGAGTTGGGCAGCTTTAAAAAACATACCACTTCGGCATCAATTTCGGCACCGAGGGCAAATTTCCGCTCAATATCGCTATCTATTTGTATTTTATCAAACACGCCCTTATTGGGTGTTGGGATAACTTTTTCGTCGTTAGTTATATTTTTAACATAATCATCAAAATCAAACGGGAAACTTTCGTCTGTTGCATGGTAGGTCAGCCCGCGTAACATTTCGTCAAGCTCCACCTCGCGCATTTTGGCTGCCGCCTCATGTACAAACCTTGGCGGGTTCTTTATCATCTGGCCCAAATTATTCAGCCCGGCTACTACTTCAAAAATGGCCGCATAACTTAGCCCGCTATTTTCACTTAGCTCTTCAACCAGGTCAAGCGGAGTATATTTAGCTTTTTGTTTAATGCTTTCGCCGCCGGCAAAAGTATCTTCGCGCCCGTCCTCCGTTATTGTATTTATAATATGACTTGATGCTTCAATTACATGGTCGGGTATGGTAATATCATTTATGCGTTCGGTTGCTTTAGCTACCAATTCGCTTTCAGTAAAGGCAACTGTATAATCGGTTTTTTTAGCCATCGCCTTCCAAAAGCGTTTAAACGCCGCGTCAATAGTTTCGGTTTTGTTGCGCTTAAAGGTTACTTTGTTTTGGTCAACGCCTTTATGCGTATGCGTAAACCCTGCCCCCGCATTTGCCGTACCATAAACAGCCTTAATTTCATCCTGGTACTGCGCTACAAAGGTTTCATAAGTTTCGTTGGGGATAACGGTTAACTGGTTTATGCGTTCGCTATCATCCACGTTTAATGCATCATATACCCGTTGCCCCTCCTGGTTTACGCAAATACGCAAACCCCGGCCAATTTCCTGCCGTTTACGAATATCAGAATAAGCGGTATTTAGTGTAGCTATATTAAATACATTAGGGTTATCCCAACCTACACCCAATGCCGAGTGTGAAAATATAAACTGTACCGGATTTGATATAGTCAATAGTTCCTCTTTCCCTTTTAATATCAGGTCGTAAATTTTACTTTGCTCTTTTATTCCGCCTTCATTATCGGCATATTCGCCGCCCGCCTTTTGCGCAAAGTACGATCCTTGTACAGCGTGGATATGTTCGTCTGTTGGTATTTTCCCGTCATGATATTCAGGGTAAACCGCCCTGTATTTTTGGATAAAAAGGTTTTTAATTACCGGGTTTTCGCTTATATAATTGGCAACCCTGTCTATAAATATCAGCGACAGGCATTTAATACCCAATGCTGCTAATTTTTGCGTTTTAGTAAAGTGGCGGTGTATAAGCCATTCCAGCTGCAGCTCCCAAATATTCTGCAAATCGCCCGATGTTTGCTTTTCGAATACTTCGGTACCGTTAGTAAACTTAACACTCCATTTGCCGGTACGTAGGCTTTTACTAATCTGTTCTATTTTATAATTAAGATAGCTTGGGTTATTTGTTTTTTCGCCTAAATTATCATATTGGCGCAGCCAACCCGTCAATTTAAATTCAAATTTCTCTGTAGAATTTGATTGATGCCAGGCTTTTAATTTTACTTTAAGGGGCCCGGTGCCATTTTGTGCCTCGGCCAGTTCAATTTTTATAGTAGCCTCATCATTTTTCTCGGTAACGGTTAATACCTCTATCTTTTTAACCAAACCTTGTTTATAACTATCATAAGGGGTTAACCTATACAAAAGGTTCTTTACAACTTTATGGGTTGCCGAATAGCGTAATTTAAAAAGCGGGTTGAGTTTTGCGATCTGCCGTACGGAGTTTTCGGTATCCATACCTTCCTGCGGCTCGTCCATCAAAATAACAGGCCGGGTTTTTCCAATAGCATCAATAAAGGGAATGTTGGCAAAAAGGTCTTCGCGTTGTGCCTGGTTCAAAATCTTATCTTCCGAATTGAACGAAGCCAGCGTCATGATCATTACCTGCGGGTACTGGTCTTCGATAAAATTTGTAACCTTACTTAGCTTTTTACTATCATATTCAAAGGCATTGGGCTTAGTGCCGTATATGGCCTCTAACTGGCTGCCAAATGCTTTAAATGTGCCAATTACGCCTTGCCTGATAGCTATAGAGGGCACCAAAATAATAAACTTTGTAAAGCCGTATTGTTGGTAAAGTTCGTAGATGGTTTTAATGTAAACCAACGTTTTGCCCGTCCCGGTTTCCATTTCAATGCAAATGTCGTTATCAGGCGAAAACCTGGCGGTTTCGGTATTAATGCTGTTATTACCCGTAACGGCAAGCATATTCTCTTTATACCGTGTATTGACAAGCGCGCTAACATTTGACCTGATGCCATCGATACAGGCGTTATCGAATGTATTTTTGGCTGTACCCTCAAAAACTTTAATAACCGACTGAATAGCAACGTCTTGGTAAGATAAGTTTTCTAATTTAAGTTCCATTAATATTTGCAGGATTACGGGCAGCACAAATTACATAAAACTACAAGACACATCAAATATTTGCAATCATTGTTTTCCACATCCTGACGCGATAATCCGGGCCGGCCAAAACAGGGGTTTCCCGTGCCTTTTATCACTTTTCAACACCCTTAATTAATTCATTTTGAATAAGTATATTGCTACTCTTATTAGCAATATGAAAAGGAAGGTACCGCAAGAAAATAGTTTTGCCGAAATACTGCTTTACAACACGCCTAACGGCAGCGTGAAAGTGGAGATATACCTGCAAAACGAAACCGTATGGCTTACCCAGCAAAAAATAGCCGACCTGTTTGGGGTGCAACGCCCGGCAGTTACCAAACACCTGAAAAATATTTTTGATTCAGGCGAATTAAAAGAAGATTCAGTTAGTTCCATTTTGGAACATACTGCGGCCGATGGGAAAAAATACCCAACCCAATTTTACAACCTTGATGCTATTATTTCTGTAGGTTACCGGGTAAACAGCAGCAAAGCAACGGCTTTTCGTATTTGGGCTACCGAAAGGTTAAAGGAGTATATCATCAAAGGGTTTACAATGGATGATGACCGGCTAAAAAACCCCAACAATGTTTTTGGCAGAGATTATTTTGAAGAGCAGCTTGCCCGTATTAGGGACATACGCAGTAGCGAACGCCGGTTTTATCAAAAAATAACCGACATCTATACCCAATGCAGCGGTGATTATAATGTTGAAACCCAAACCACAAAAGCGTTTTTTGCAACGGTTCAAAACAAATTGCATTGGGCTATAACCGGCCAAACGGCTGCCGAATTGATTGCTGCACGCGCGGATAGTGCAAAGGAAAATATGGGTTTAACGACATGGAAAAACGCGCCGGGCGGCAAGATCAGGAAAACAGATATTGGTATTGCAAAAAACTATCTCAACGAAACTGAATTAGAAGATTTGAACCGCATAGTAACGATGTACCTTGATTATGCCGAAAGCCAGGCAAGAAAAGGTGCGATGATGTACATGAAGGACTGGGTAACAAAACTGGATGCCTTTTTGCAGTTTAACGAGGAAGCCGTTTTACAACACCTGGGGCATGTTTCGCACGAAGTTGCGATAACGCTTGCTGAAAATGAATTTGAAAAATTTAGTAGTGTAAAGGATAAATTACTGGAAAGTGATTTTGACAAAATGATAAAAAACGCGACCGTGTTAAAATCGGGCAAGAAAAAATGATAGCGGCAACCATAGGCAATACCGAACTATTAAAACTGCATAAAACTGCTTTTCTTTGCAGCCGTAAAATTTCTGCCGGCATAGTGTTAAAATGCTATGATTGGGCAGTAGAACTAAGGGAAAGCGGCAAATGTGTTATCAGTGGCTTTCCTCCCCTGGTGCGAGAATGCCGGGTAGGCCAAAAGCGTTTGCGTTCTCGTGCCTATCCAGAAATGAAACCGTTACAAATTGTAACGGTTTGAAAATGCTGCATCTTCGCCCATGCTGGTGTTATAGCCAACATGCCTTAGTAAGCCTTAACACGCACGCTTGCTGTATCGTTTTTGCCGATGCACGTTTTGTTGGTGATAACACGCAACAAAGGCCACGCGCACAAACGCACAACTCATCACCCCCTCTGTCGAGAATCCGGGCCGGCTACAACTGGGGCTTCCCGTGCCTTTGTTTAAATTAATAAATAGCTTTTAGCATAAAATTAATTAAATTTGTATATGGAAACATTGATCATGCACCCCCAAAGTAAAGACCAGCTATTGGCTTTAAAGGCTATTGCCAAAGCATGGAAAATTAATGTCGAAACAAAAACAAGCCCTTACGACCCTGATTTTGTGGCAATGATAAAAAAAGCCGAAAAAAGGGCTAATTATACCGAAGTTGATCCTAATGATATATGGGGCAGTTTAAACTTAAAATAGAAGAGTTGGCCGAAAGGCATATAAAACAGCATTTTAAATCGGGCGATAAAGCAAGTATTAAAAAAATTGAAAAAATACTTATTGAGCTGTCCGAAACCCCATATACCGGCACCGGAAATCCTGAGGCATTAAAATATGAACTTTCGGGGTTTTGGTCAAGAAAAATAAATCAAAAAGACAGGTTAATTTATAAAGTTGAAGAAAACATCGTAACTGTTTTTGTCATTTCTGCAATGGGGCATTATAATCAAAAATAATTTCTCCAACCCTTGGCGAACTAAATCCCTCCCTGCCATTGCACACAACCAGCCGCACCCCAAGGAGGGAATTGAATAATTTTCCCGAACATAAGCCACCCGCTATGATAAATGGTTAGGAGTAGCTATTGAAACACCGTCAGCAGATAAGCTTCGGGTGAAATCAGGCAGAACAATGCAGGCTATGTGCGGCAGCAGGGCATAGGAAATATTTGCAGAAGGGTAAAGTGCACCGGCCACAAGCGCGCCAGGCGGGGCAACTGTTTCCAGCCCCGGTTCTGCCTGATTTGCAGGGCATAAGGCCATGAGCGCAAAGAAGCCTATTTGCTGACTTGATGTTATTCACGGGTTGTTTGTTTTTTAGGGGTGTTCATGAGTCGCTACGCTAGGTTTGGTTACTTTCCATCGAAGGGAAACGGCGTAGCCTTCTTGAGCTCCTTAAAAAAACAAACACCCGCCTGGTTCGAGAATGCCGGGTAGGCCAAAAGCGTTTGCGCTCTCGTACCTGTCAAAAGTTAAAGAAAAGCTCAACGAAGAGGAAAACGAAACCGTTACAATTTGTAACGGTTTGAAAATGTTGGCACCGGATGGTGAAATGCGAATGACCGACGTGGCTGAAGGATACTATTTTGGTAGCTATTGATAAACCGTCAGCAGATAAGCTTCGGGCGAAAGCAGGCAGAACAATGGTGGCCAAGTGCGGCGGCAGGGCATAGGAAATATTTGCAGAAGGGTAAAGGCAACAAGCAAGTGCACGGGCCGCAAGCGCACAAGGCGGGGCAACTGTTTCCAGCCCCGGTTCTGCCTGATTTGCAGCGCATAAGGCCAAGAGCGCAAAGAAGCATTTCGGCTGACTTGATCTTTTGGCAACTTTTGTATCAAGACAAAAGTGGCTAAGCCTCCGCGGCTATGAGCGGGCGGATGCTCTCATTTACAACTAAATACCTTTCGAAGGTACAGCAATCTCTGCACGATGGGCGGCGAATTTGCATGGCGTTGACCTGTCGTGTAGAGATTGCTACCTTACCCCACTTTTCCACATCCTTAATTAATTCTTCCCGAATAGCTATATTGCCTTCTTAATTGAATAAATAACGAGGGGAGTGACTCAAAAACTAAAAATAATACCCATTAACCTGCTGGCCGAATACCAACAGCAAGTTAATATTGATCTGCAAACCACCTTTAACGGGTTAAAAGATGCAGCAATATCAACAGGTACTTTTAGTTTTTACACCTCAGTATCATCTGTATTTTCGAGCAAAATAGAAGGTGAAGACATTGAATTGGATAGCTATATTAAGCATAAAAAATTCGGCATTGAATTTTTACCGGACTATACCCAAAAAATTGACGACCTATACAGCGCCTATATTTTTGCCCAAAACAATGTGCTGAATAAAAAAACCATTGCGAAGGCCCATGAACTACTTAGTAAACACATAGTTGCGAAGCATTACCAGGGAAAAATGCGTGTGCATAATATGTACGTATCTACCCCTGATGGTAAAATAGAATATGTGGCAGCGACACCTAATGAGGTGGAGAGCGAAATGAAAAAACTTTATGCCGATGTTGATGCATTACTGAGCATGAAGATGGATATACGGGACGTATTTTTCTTTGCAAGCATGATTCATTTGGTATTTGTTAAAATTCATCCTTTTAATGATGGTAATGGCCGCACCGCCAGGCTATTGGAAAAATGGTTCCTTGCACAAAAACTGGGCGAAAAGGCTTGGTTTATACAATCGGAAAAGAACTATTATCAACAACACCAAACCTATTACCATAACCTAAGGGCGCTGGGATTAGAATACCAGGATTTAGATTATGACAAAGCGATGCCCTTCCTGTTAATGCTCCCAAATTCGGTTGGCGCCAAATAGTAAGCATTTTATTGGCGTTGTCGCGCCGCTGTCGCAGCAATGACATATCGTATATAATCAAATACTTATTCCCCTCTGTAGCGTTCTCCCCCATTCCCCCGTAATAGTAAACAAACAATCACAACCCGGTATGAAAAACAAAATTCACTTACTATTGCTAAGCGTTTTTATTATCGCTTCAACATCTTGTAAAAAGGACCTTTCATTTGTAAATACCGGAAAACCCCTGGTGCTTACCGCCGATGAGCAGCAAATGGCTGTTGCCGATAATTCGTTTAATTTTAAACTATTCAATAATATAGCAGCCACTAACAGCAACAATACCAACTTATTGCTGTCGCCTTTAAGTGTAAGTATAGCTATGGCAATGGCCGTTAACGGCAGCAACAGCGCAACATTAAATGCTATTAACAACACCATGAACTTTAACGGGTTTACGCAAATACAGCTGAATAGTTATTATAACAACCTGGTTACCAACCTGCCACTGCTCGACCCAAACACTACCTTAAAAATTGCCAACTCCATTTGGTACACGCAAACCCTAAGCGTATTACCACAGTTTTTACAAACCAATACGCAATATTATAACGCCACTGTACAATCGCTTGATTTTAGTAACCCTGCTTCAGTAAACACGATAAATAGTTGGGTTAACGCGCAAACCAACGGAAAAATACCAACCATAATTGACCAGATACCATCAAACGCCATGATGTACCTCATAAACGCTATTTATTTTAAAAGCACCTGGAAAGATCGTTTTGATGTTGCCCAAACCAGCAAACAAACCTTTTACCTGGCCGATAATACCCAGGTGCGAACTGATTTTATGACGGGCAAAATTGCCTGCAACACCTACAACGATAGCACTATAAGTGTTTTTGAACTGCCGTATGCCAACGGCAGGTACAGCATGGTAATTGCGATGCCGGTAAATGGCAAAACGGCAGCCGGCCTCGCCGCTAATATCAACCAGGTAACGTGGCAGGGGTGGATGTCGAAATTAAGTCCTGAAACCCAAACCATAAGCTTACCCAAATTTAAATTCAGCTATGATATTTTGCTGAACAATGCATTAACCGCTTTAGGTATGGGCAATGCGTTTTCAAACTCGGCCGACTTTAGCAAGATCAGCGCTGCAGGCGGGTTACAAATAAACCAGGTTAAACACAAAACCTTTATTGAAGTTGATGAAAACGGCACCGAAGCCGCCGCGGTAACATCGGTAGGCTTTGTCGCCACCGTATCGTTAGGACCACCGCCTATCAATCATCCATTTATATTTGCTATCCGCGAAATGAGCACCGGGCTGATATTATTTACCGGGATAGTGAATAATCCGTTAAATAATTGATAGGGGAATACCTGGCAGCTTTATGAAGTTTTAAAAAGACCGTCATTGGTTAGAAGTAGTTATTGAAAAACCGTCAGCAGATAAGCTTCGGGTGAAATCAGGCAGAACAATGCAGGCTATGTGCGGCAGCAGGGCATAGGAAATATTTGCAGAAGGGTAAAGGCAATAAGCAAGTGCGCAGGGCCACAAGCGCACAAGGCGGGGCAACTGTTTCCAGCCCAGGTTCTGCCTGATTTGCAGCGCAAAGGCCTGTGCGGCAGAGAAGCATTTCTGATGACTTGATTTTTTGGTTACTTTTGTATCAAGACAAATAGTAACAGCCTCCGCGGCAACTGAGCGGCGGATGATCTCATTTACAAAGAAATATCTTTCGAAGCCACAGCACTGGCGGCAAGGCGAGGAAAGCTTTACAAAATAATTTCTTCAACCCTTAGCGGACTAACCACTCCCTGCCATTACGCACAACCAACCGCGCCCCTCCCCAGGAAGGGGATTTAATAATCTGCCGGACGGCTATAGTGCAACCCCAAGTTTACAAGCTGATTATACATATTGGCGAAGGGTAGCGCCGATGGCACAAAAACGGTATTGTTGATATGTTTCTACAAAGGGGCAGGCCCTATGGGCCAGTCATTTTTTAACAGTGTTAATTCCTTAGTTTAATGACACTGCTCTGCGGAAACGATAATCGGTTAGGAGTAACTATTGATAAACCGTCAGCAGATAAGCTTACTACTTACGGCGGTGATGGCCTTTATAGTTAGCCCGATAAAAGCACACTTAAAAAATCCTCAGCGGTAATGACATTAACTTTAGGAAAATCAATGGTTTTAACCGTATCAAAATGCCGGTCGTTGGTTACTAAATAATCAACATCCGCCGCAACCGCAATATCAAAAAATTTATTATCATCAGGATCTGCTGAAATTGCGTTCCAGTTATAATAAACCTTTTGTGTAACTACGTCAGGCGATTCAATAAACGTTTCCATTACGATTTCCGCAGCCCCGGGAGCGGAATGCTGTTGTATGATTTCTTCATACTCTTTAAGAATATCTTCGGAAACAATAAGCTGATATTGTCCTTCGATAAAAGCACGCCAGATCGGCCTTAACCGGCTTCGCTTACCAAGCGAAGAGACAAGAACATTAGAGTCAAGAACAATTCTCATTGGCAAGGATCAGGATTTTGAGCGAAAATGACCTTTGCTAAGCTCTTCGTAAGTATCGTCTTTGATATTCTCTTTTTCCTCCCACGCTTCTATAACCTGATCGAGTTTCTTAGATAGCAGTTTCACGGCAAGCCTGCGCATCTGTAAAAAATCCTTTTCGGGAAGCGGGTTTTTCAACAAACGCAGCATCATAACCTGCTGCTCATTTAAATGACCTGATATCTCCAGTTCTGCTGCCATGTCCAAATATACTTAATATCCTTTCGAAAAACACAAAACAAGTTTCCAAATTTTCCAATATGATATTAAACTCCATAGGGCTTGCCCATTTGTTAAGTAATGTTAAAAAATTACCGCTCAACACTTTAAATTGTAGCTTAGCTATACAAACTCAACCGCTTAACTAAAAATCATGAAACTTTGGGGCATCATCCTGTTTATGCTGTTGTCTGCACAAGTTTTGGCGCAAAATGTTACCGGGTTTGTATTTGATAAGGTTACCCGGTCGCCCATTCCAAACGCGGTTGTTAAAAAGGGGCCTTATGTGCGGCTTACTGCTTATGATGGGTATTTCAATTTAACTAATTTACATTTCGGCGATAGCGTTAAAGTAAGCAGTATGGGCTACAAAACGTATAACTACATTGCGGGAATGCGCAACCCGGATACCATAAAGATATACCTGGAAGCAGGTACCATTATGCTGAATAACGTAACAGTTAACTCACAGCGTAACGCCAAACTCGATTCGGCCAACGCCCGGCAGGAATTTGCTAAAATATTCGCCTACAAAGCCCCAACCTTTGCCGACGCGTTTATAAAGGTTGACCCATATGTATATAAGCCGGATGACTATATCACATCGGGCCATAGTACCGCAGACATTGTTGGTATTGATCTGCTATCCATTGCAAGTTTGTTTGGCCAACAAAAAACGCATCAAACCCGTCTGCGCGAAATAGCTTTAAAAGAGGAAGAGATCAACTATGTTGACGTGCGGTTTTCAAAACAACGAATAATCTCATTAACTCATTTACAGGGCGACGACCTGCGGCATTTTATTAACACCTACCGGCCCGACATCATAACCCTAAAAAAAATGA
Source organism: Bacteroidota bacterium (assembly GCA_013288465.1). The sequence continues at coordinate 34,768 of JABDBT010000006.1, forward strand.
ACGACTATGACCTCATCGTATATATTAAAAAGTGTTATGAGGAGTTTGGGAAAACGGATCAAAAAGCGAGATAAACCTAAAAACCAAAAAAGAACCGTCATTGCGAACGAAGCAACCTCTGCACATGCTAAGCAATGACCATAATGCTATTGGTGAGGTAGAAGCAACAGGATAAGCAATGTTCGCCGCCTGGCGTGTAGGGGTCCGCCTAAACGCGTACCTCGCTCGCGATGACAGCGCGGAGTGAGGGCGACGGTCCGTTTTTAACCCGCCAACCGCCCGGCACCCACCCAACTATATCTCAATATTCTCCAAGTACTTATACCCGCTGCCGGTATTAATGAGCAATACCTTTTCACCGGGTTGCACCCATTGCATGGCTTTTAGTTTTTTATAGGCCTGCCATAGCGCGGCGCCTTCGGGGGCTATAAGCATACCTTCGTTGCTGGCAATTTCTTTAACGGCGGCATTCATTTCGGCATCACTTATGGTGATGGCGTTGCCCTTGCTTTGGCGAAGCACCCGTAATATAACTTTATCGGCATAGGGCTTAGGCACACGCAAACCATTGGCTATGGTAAACCCGCCGTCGGAAAATTCAGAAACAGGTTGCCCGGCATGAAAAGCCTTAACAATACCATCGCAGCTTTGTGATTGTACCGCAACCATGCGCGGGCGTTTACTGCCTATCCAGCCCAGCTGTTCCAGTTCGTCAAAAGCCTTCCAAATTCCTATTAAGCCTGTGCCGCCTCCTGTTGGATAAAATATTACATCGGGCAGTTGCCAGTTAAACTGTTCGGCAATTTCATAGCCCATAGTTTTTTTGCCTTCCAGGCGATAGGGCTCTTTTAAAGTAGATATCTGGAACCAGCCATTCATCAAAGCATGTTCATTCATTAACCTGCCGCAGTCGCTTATATTGCCGTTGATCTCCACCAGTTCGGCGCCGTATAAGCGGCATTCGCCTTTAAATATCTTAGGTGTTAGCTTAGGCATATACACAATGGCCTTTATACCGGCACGCGCCGCGTAGGCGGCCAACGCGCCCCCGGCGTTGCCTGCGGTAGGTATAGCTATGGTTTCAATACCTAATTCTTTTGCTTTTGATACCGCCGCACTTATGCCCCGGGCTTTAAATGAGCCTGTAGGGTTGCCCGATTCATCTTTCCAGTAAACCTCGTTACCTGTAGTAAATGGTGCAAGATTTTCAATGGGGATAATAGGCGTAAACCCTTCGCCAAGGGTAACTATATTTTCAGCGTCAGTAATGGGTAAAAACTCTTTATAACGCCACATGGTTGCAGGGCGGCCCTGCAAAACAGATTTGCTTATACCGGTATTTAGATCATATTGAGCAAACAGGGTTGATTTGCAGGCCTCATTAATACAAACGGTATTAATAGTAGCGGCGTTATGCAGGGTGCCGCATTCGGGGCATTTAAGGTTAATTAATAAGGAAACCTTTTCAGCAATAAAATGATCAGTCATAACTTTTTACAAAGTATCTAAACAAAGATATTATTAAAAAACAGCTTGATCGGTAACAATTCTATCACGCATTTTTTACATTAAGCTGATTTTTTGGCTTTTAACATTATGTTTCGCCTCACCTAAATCCTCTCCAAAGGAGAGGACTTCGATGCAAATAGTTTTAATCTTTTTAGCCCCTCTCCTTTGGAGCGGGGGTGAGGCGAATACGTTACTTATATCAAACTCACATCAATTAAAGCTGTTTTTTGGACTTTAACATGCGCTGCGTTTTATCCACAATAAACTCCTTCCATAGTTCGCGAAAGGTGTTGCCCAAAAGTTTATAGTCATAAAAGGGGATATATTTCCAATACTTCACCTTATATAACCAATGCACCAATCCTTTAACATCATGTTTATACATTCCCCGGCGTATATCTTTATGAAACAAAGCTATCTCCACATTTTTATATTTAACCGGCGGCGCAATTTGAGGTGGCGACGTAACCTGTTTAAGCGCCTTGCTAAATGAATTACCGGCGTATTCGGCGTATGCGCTCCATGATGAGGGCCTGGTATCAGCTTCTATTAAATAATAAAGATCGTTTGCTGCCGATTTTATATAAGCCATATTTACAAAGCCATGTATGCCCACTACTTTGCCAAAATATGCGGCCCCGTCTCTCAGCGGTTCATCAACCGGAAAATACCTGCGACGGGTTGAGTAGGAAAATTCATCCTTGTCATAGGTCAATATTTCTGAATTTACGATGGCAATTAACTTGCCTTTCCAAAACAGCGCCTCAACCGGTACCTCTTTCCCTTTAATATATTCCTGTATAATTACTTTTTCGCCTGCCGGCATTTCGGCTAAGGCCTTTTCAAGCTCTTCGGTGTCCCCGCATATCTTTAACCCCACCCCACCCCAGCTAAAATCAAATTTTATGATGAGCGGAAATTGAATTGATTTGGGCAAGGGCTGGTTCTTAGCTCCAACCAGGTATTCCATATAGCCGGGGGTTCGCACATTATATTTAGTGCATACATTTGAAAGGCCGGTTTTTGAAGATAATATTTCCCTGTTTTCGATCTTTGTTAAGGGAAGCAGCTTATAAAACAACACTTCATCGGTGATGGTTTCATTAAGTATTTGAATAAGTTTTTCATCGCCCGGTATAACCCAATCATAATTTTCGCTTTTTACCAGGTCAATCAATTGGCTGACATAGGCATCAGCACCTTCTTCGGCTTTGATCCATTTATGGTAAAACTTATTTTTAAGCAGCCATGACCCTTTCCCGCAAAATACATGTACGGTGAACCCGCCTTTATTTAAAATATAAGGCACCTCCGATAAGGTATTCCAATTATCAAAACAAGCAATTAAAACTGTACCCATTGTTACTTATATATTGCCAAAATGATAAGCAGGTTGCTTGTTATTTTAAAAAACAATGCCCTTAAATTATCTTTTATTGTTTGGTTAATAAAAATACTCATTTAAATATATAAAATATAAACGAGTGTAAAAAGTAAGTTATTAATAAGAGTCAAGATATTATAGCCAGGAATCAAGATAAAAAAAATAAGCTTATTTATTGTCGAAAGCCTATGTAATCTGCTTATTGGTTCTTGACTCTTGGTTCTTGATTCTCATAATTAGTTATCAGCAAATATGTCGCCCGCGTTCCAGGTTGGCCGGGCAACGCCCTGCGCTACCAGGTAACCTATTAAAAAGTTTAGCTGCGCATATTTTTTGCCCGCTTCAAAATCAAAAATACCGTTAATATCATCCTGTGGTTTATGATAATATTTGGCGCGCCAGGGCGCTACCAGGTCATTCATATTATTTTTGCCATCCGCCGTTTTGCTGCCATATTTAACATGCAGCGCCGGTATGCCGTTTACCACAAAGCTATACTGATCGCTGCGGGTAAAACGGGCCTGTTTAGGCTCGGGGTCGTCCTCTACGCCCAGGTTTAAATACCCGGCAGCTTGCGCAACCTGTTTGGCCAATGATGAATGTTCAGCCCCCAAAGCGGTTATAGATAGCAAAGGCGCTATGATAGTAGGCATATCGGTATTTACATCAGCCACCATGCTGCCAACCGGTATGGTGGGGTGTTTGGCAAAATAGCTCGATCCCATATCGCCCAGCTCTTCGCCGGTCATCAGGATAAATATGATGGAGCGTTTTGGCTTAATTTTAATGTCGTGATATATTTTAGCAATGGCCAGCACACTGGCTACGCCCGACGCGTTATCATGCGCGCCGTTGTAAATAGAATCGCCCTCTACCGGCCGGCCAATACCCAAATGATCTAAATGGGCGCTATGCACCACATATTGATTTTTTAATTTACGGTCAGTCCCTTCAACTTTGCCCACCACGTTATAGCTGATAATATCCTGGTAAGTAGAGGTATAGGCCACTTTTACGCCGGTATTTAATGAAAACGAATTGGGCTTGCCGGCCTTTAATTGCGCTAATATAGTTTGGAGGCTTTTGCCTTGCTTTTGTACTAATCCGTTGAAAAATTGATAGCCCACTGTACCGTAAACGTTAATGCTCCCATAATAAGTGCGCGATACAACCACATTGCCTTTATCATCAACAATATTATATACGCCGCGGTTACCGCCGCCGCCACCACGCCCCACACCCGAATCAACCGAGCCGACCAGCACGCCTACCGCGCCATGGTCTGACGCCGCCTTGAGTATAGCGGCCGCATTCATGGTATGGGCCGAAACTGACGAAGAAAAATTATCCGGCGCGCCGCGCACTATAACCACTATTTTGCCCTTTACATCCAATCCCGCATAATCATCATAGCCTAATTTAGGTTCGCTAATGCCGTAACCGGCAAATACCAATGGTGCGCTTATATTTACTTTGGCTGTTGCCGGGTTAGGGCTAATGGTAAAATCGGCGCCACGTTTTAGTTCAGTAGCCGACGCGTCAACCGTCATAACGGCATCATTGCTAAATACCCTTTTAAACCTTACTGTTTGCAGCCAGGTATCTTTTTCGCCTACCGGTTTAACGTTTAAGGCGATTAGCTGGTCAACCACATAATCAACCGCCATACGGTAACCTTCGGTACCGGGCGCGCGACCTTTTAATTTATCATCGGCTAAATAAGTAATATCGGCTTTTATTTGGTTGGCGCTCACCTTGTCCATAGCCTGTTTAACTTCGGCGCTAACTTTTATTTGCTGTGCAAACCCGGCGCGGGCAATAAACACAAGGGCAATAAAGCATAAAGATTGGTAAAGTTTGGTCATAATATAGGGGTATAGCGTTATTATTAACAAACTGCAAGTTATTAAATAACGCATTTAATGACAAGTATAGTTGTTTAGTATGTTATTTACGAGAATTGAAGGCTGAAGGATTTCTTTATCGCGTTAACAAGTTTACTTTTTGGAAATAATGGTTTAAATAAGCTTGTTTGATAGGGTTGCTTAAATAAGAATTTGCGGTAAGATGGGCGACTTTTTCTTGTCGTGTTAAAAATGGCATTAACAATTTTTCTACTCTTTTTTGTGATATGCCAATTACTTCTCCAAAGTTATAAAAATCATCTTTTACCGGATGCCCGGTTTTTTTCCAAAGCACCGATTTGGAACCATCGGCAAATAATGCTTTCTTTAATGCAAAATTAGTATCACTAACGTGAATCCGGGTGTTTAACAGGTCGTAGGCAGGGCTAAGGATAAAATCGCCCTGTTCTGTTTCCAGTAACCCGAAGTTTTTAAGATGGGCATCCCCATTCGAAAACAAAAAATTAAAAACAATCAGCGAAAAATATTTCTCCATTTCTACCCGCCATGCCGGAACGAATTTTTTGATCAACAGGGCGATCTCCTCATAGCTGGATTCATATTTGAAATCTGGGCCGGCATTGTCTTTACCGATACCGGCCAGGCTGGCAAAATCTTCCTTCCGTAATTTTGTGCCATCCGGTTTAATATCAAACCGTTTGGTGATATAAGCATGTTCGCCGTTTTTAAAAAATACCAGGGCATTTTCTGCGGTGTGGATACCATATACCTGTCTTGCTATCTGCATAGTGAGGTGCTCATTGGCAGGTACCTGGTCAACTTTTTTTACATCCCGGGGAACAGGCTTTAGAATGTAGGTGCCTTGCTCTTCCTTTTCGGTAAGGCGCAAGGTTTTATGATCTAATAAAAAAGACATTTTTTCCTGAACACCTGATATAGACAGGCGTACCCTGTTTTCAATAAATTTTTCTGCGTCACCCTCGTTAACTTTTGGCGAATCATATTCCAATATATGGCTTACCTTGCTACTGTTGAATACCCTTTTCAAGCCTACCGGGCTGTAAGTATCATATCCTTCGGCCAAAGTTGCCGGGCATATATGTATGTTTATCATTCCCATTATTCAATCGGCCTTACGGTGATCGCCCCTATTGTGTCAAACCCGGCCGTAGCCAATAAAAAACCAAAGGAGTCTTCCTCATCAATCCTTAACTGCCTGCTTTGCAATGTCCGGTTTACTCCTTCTGCAAGCATATTATAAAAAAAAGGGAATAAGTAGTCAGATTTAAATTCCTTTTGGTTTTTTGGCAATGTAAGGCTTATTGAGGGTAGCCTGCCATCATTAAAATAGGCATCATCATAAATAAACCGGTAACTGCGCCTATCATCTTCCGTCAATATCCCGGCAGGTATTTGGTTATAGAAAACCCGTGCTGTTCTCATTTATTAATCAAGCTTCTTTATTTCTAATTTTACTTCCATCCCCAAAACATCAGCTATTTTTGACAACACTTTCAAAGTGGCATTCGTCTCATTTCTTTCGAGTTTATAAACGGTATTTGCATTTACTCCAGCCAGTTCGGCTAAATGTGGCTGCGTAATTTTAAGCTGTTTTCGTCTTTGACGGATGACCGCGCCTATGTTTACTAACATTGTATTGTGGTTTTTATTTAAAATTAGTAAATATATACGAATTAACAACTAAAAATCACATTACAATATGATTAATAG